>JAISVH010000027.1 GCA_031271685.1 Eubacterium sp.
AGATAAGAATAAACTTTAGACGACAACCTCAATTTTTCAATTACGTCATATAATCCGCATTTATATGCCATAAAGCACCTCACTATATTTTAGTAATGTCAACCATTTCAATATCTTCCACCTTTTTTTTCATCTCAAGGCAATGGATCAGAGCCTGTGCGGTGTCCACCGAAGTAAGGCAGGCTATCGACCTCTCAACCGATTTGCGACGGATTTTAACGCTGTCAAAAGCAGGTTTTCTGCCGGTCTCTGAAGTAGAAACAACATAGCTTATTTTGCCGCTTTCAAGCAGAGATATTACGTTAGGCTCCTTATTATCCTCATTTATGCGATAGGTGAAATTAGTCGGTATCATATTTCGGTTCAATAGCGACGCGGTTCCGCTAGTTCCATAAAGTTCAAAGCCCAGTGCCTCAAAACGGCTGGCTAAATCAATAATTTCAGGCTTATCGGAGTTTCTAACGGACAAAAGCACACCCTTCTTATCTCCGTTCATTCTTCCGTCACAGGCGTTTAAACTGAATCCCGCAGCGACAAGCCCTTTATAAATGGCCTCGTCGAAAGTTTTGGCTATCCCCAAACATTCGCCGGTAGATTTCATTTCAGGACCTAACTGAGTATCAACGTCATGCAATTTTTCAAAGCTGAACACCGGTACTTTCACTGCATAATAGTCCCCTTCGGGATAAAGACCTGTTGGTAGCCCTTGGTCTCTCAACGACTGTCCCAACATTATCTTTGTCGCGATATCCACCATTTGTATGCCCGTGACTTTGCTTATATACGGCACTGTTCTTGAAGATCGCGGGTTTACCTCTATAACATACACCTGATGGTTATAAACAACATACTGTATGTTTACAAGACCTATGATGTTCAGCGCTTTCGCCAACCGTTCCGTATAGTTTATTATTACCTTTTTTATATGCAGCGAAAGACTATATGCCGGATAAACCGAAATGCTGTCGCCCGAGTGAATACCGGCGCGCTCAACATGCTGCATTATTCCAGGAATAAGCAAGTCGTCGCCATCGCAGATAGCGTCGACCTCTACTTCCGTTCCCATCATATACTTGTCTACAAGAACGGGATTTTCAATTCCTCCTTCAGTTATGATCTCCATATATTCAGCAACGTCCTCGTTTGAATGTGCTATTATCATATTCTGTCCGCCCAACACATAAGAAGGACGCAAAAGCACCGGATATCCTAACCTATCGGCGACTTCGAGCGCCTCTTCTACTGTAAACACCGTATCGCCTTCTGGGCGCGGTATTCCGCACTGCTCAAGAAGTTTATCAAAACGATCACGATCTTCCGCCGCGTCAATGCTTTCAGCGGATGTGCCCAGTATGTTTACGCCGCGCTCTTTTAAATGTCCGGTAAGCTTAATTGCTGTCTGACCGCCGAACTGTACGACTACTCCAAACGGCTTTTCGGTTTCTAAAAGGTTGTCAACATCCTCGGTAGTCAGAGGATCAAAATAAAGCCGATCGCCGGTGTCAAAATCCGTGGACACCGTTTCAGGGTTATTGTTGCAGATTATCGCTTCATATCCGGATTCACGCAATGACCAAACGCAGTGCACAGAGCAATAATCAAACTCTATTCCCTGCCCTATCCTTATCGGACCCGAACCGAACACTATCACTTTTTTCTTGCCGATGTCGTGCTCTTTCATAAACTCCTCCGCCTCATTTTCATCGTCATATGTGCTGTAAAAATACGGAGTTTTAGCCGTAAACTCTGCCGCGCAGGTATCAACAGTTTTATAAACCGCGTATTTTTTTGTTATTCCTTTATCCGAAAGCTTTTGTCCCGAAAGAGTCTCGATAGTTTTATCAAGATAGCAATATTTTTTTGCGTAATTATATTTCTCCTGACTCAATTCCCCGTCTTTAAGCATTTCCTCGATTTTATAAAGGTGATTTAGCTTTGATATAAACCATTTATCTATTAAAGTTATCTCCGCTATTTCATTTACAGTAACTCCGCGTTTAAGCGCCTCGAAAACACAAAAAATCCTATCAACGTCAACGTCATTCAGTTTTTCCTTTATTTCTCCGTCAGAAAGCTTTGTAAACGCAGGCTTGGTCATCGTGTCCATTCCAAGCTCAATTGAGCGGACCGCTTTCATGATTGCCGCCTCAAAACTGGTTCCGATCGACATAATTTCTCCCGTGGCCTTCATTTGCGTGCCCAGGGTTTTTTTAGCATATACAAACTTGTCAAACGGCCATTTTGGAAACTTTACCACCAAATAATCAATAACCGGCTCTAACTCGGCAGTTGTTGTGCCGGTTATTTGATTCACTATTTCGCCTAGCGAATAGCCGATCGCTATCCGGGTCGCAACTTTTGCTATGGGATAACCGGTTGCTTTCGAGGCTAGCGCCGACGACCGGCTTACTCGGGGATTAACTTCGATAACCGCGTATTCAAGGCTTTGCGGATGCAGTGCGAACTGGCAGTTGCAACCGCCCTCGATCTCAAGTTCGTTTATAATATTCAGCGCAGCACGGCGCAGCATCTGATATTCCATATCGGTAAGCGTAACCGCCGGGGCGACGACTATACTGTCTCCGGTATGAACGCCGACAGGATCAAAATTTTCCATAGAACAGACGGCAATGGCTTTGCCTTTTCCATCACGGATAACTTCGAACTCTATCTCCTTCCAACCTGAAACACATTTTTCTATAAGAACCTGCGTTATGGGTGAAAGCCTCAAACCATTAGTCGCAATTTCGTTTAACTCTATATCGTTTTCGGCTATGCCCCCGCCGGTTCCTCCCAAAGTAAAAGCAGGACGCACAATAACGGGATATTCTATAACATCGGCGAACGCAAGCGCATCCTCTACGGTTTCAACCACTTTAGACGGAATACAAGGCTCGCCGATTTTTTCCATAGTATCTTTAAAAGCCTGCCTGTCCTCCGCCTTATGTATAGTTGCGGGATTTGCCCCTAAAAGCTTCACGTTATTTTCTTCTAAAAATCCGTCGCTTGACAACTGCATAGACAAAGTCAGTGCAGTTTGCCCCCCAAGCGTAGATAAAACGCTGTCCGGCTTTTCAAGACGGATTATCTTTTTAACGACCTCTAAAGTTAGCGGCTCTATATATATCTTGTCCGCCATATTTTTATCTGTCATAATAGTTGCCGGATTTGAATTGATAAGCACAACCTCCAATCCCTCGGCCTTAAGAGTACGGCAAGCCTGGGTCCCGGCATAATCAAACTCTGCTGCCTGGCCAATGACAATAGGCCCAGACCCTATTACCAAAACCTTTTTTATATCACTTCTTAACGGCATTTTATACTCCTTTAAACACATTTTTATTCAGCTATACATATATTGTTACTCCTGCACCAAACACTCGAAAATTATTACGCGTATTTTTGCCTGCCGTTTGGTGAGGAGTAGTATTTTTTTCATTTTATCTTATTAAGTATTGATTATTTTCGCTTTCATAATACCGTTATCACGAATTATCCGGGTCAGCTTTCTGGTGTCAACATCATAAATTCCAACGATTTTTTCACGTTTCATAAAGCTATCAAGCGTCCACTCGCATCTGAAATTAGACGGCTCGGCACAATACTCTCTCACCACAAAGCCTGCCGCCTTATAGTTTAGTGATCTATAATCCTCACTGTTTGTGCCATAATTACCAATTAACGGGAATGTGGCGGTTATTATTTTCCCTTCGTTGCAAGGATCGGTCAGTGTCTGCTGATAACCGGTCATTGAGGTGGAAAATATTATTTCACCTTCCGCTTCACCCTCAAAGCCAAATGCTTTTCCATCAAAAACCATGCCGTTTTCAAGTATAAGCGCCGCTTTTTTATAGTCTAATAAATTCATACTAATCTCCCAATTTATCAAATATTACGCTTCAACCATGGCATTTTGAAAAACGTAAACGTTTTATAAAAATGCTATAAAATGCGTTTGATGCGAATATCCGTTAATATTTAAGCAAAAATTAACGCAGTATGACATAAATTTTGCCGCCAGAACGGCACAGAGTAATTTCACAATAAGTATAATATTGCTAAATCTGCACGGAAATAGGGGCGCACACGCTTCGCAGCTCTTCTCTCATCCTAATAACTTCCCTGCGCGCAGCTCCGGCAAAGTCGCTTTCATCGCATCCTTCATTCTGATAAGCGCACATTATCGCGCGCGAGCTGTTTACAATCCCTCCTAAACCGTTTCTAAAAAATGCTGCGGCAATATCTTTAGCCTTTCCGCCCTGCGCGCCATAACCCGGGATAAGAAAAAACGTGCCCGGCAGCATATTACGCAGTTTTGCTATTTGATCTGGATAGGTTGCTCCAACCACAGCGCCTACGCCGCTAAAACCATACTTACCCGGAAGTTCTTTGCCCCATTCGGCACACATCTTTCCCATATGCTCATATACCGTCGCGCCGTTTTCAAGCTTTAAGTCCTGCAGTTCTCCGGATGAAGGATTTGAGGTTTTCAACAGAACAAATATTGACTTATCATGCTCCTTAGCAATTTTTAAAAGAGGGGCGATTCCATCGGTTCCCAAATAACCGTTGACCGTGAGCGAATCGGAGATAAAAGGATTAAAACTTTTGTCTCCGATTTTAATTTTCCCCAAATGAGCGAAGGCATACGCTTCCATTGTGGTTCCAATATCGTTGCGCTTGCCGTCGGTTATGACATACAATCCCTTTTCACAGGCATATTTCTGCGTATTAAAAAGGGCGGCAACCCCTGCGTGGCCGTATAATTCATAATACGCCGTTTGGGGTTTGACCGCCGGTACAATATCAAAAATAGCGTCAATCAAGCATTTGTTAAATTCAAAAATAGCTTCAGCCGCACCTTCAAGGTTTTCGCCAAATTTTTCAAACGCACGTTTTTTTATAAAATCAGGAATAAAATCCAATTTTGGATCCAAGCCCACCACCGTAGGATTTTGAAGCTCACATATTTTCTCAATTAAACAATCCAACGACATAAATTTTATATCCTTTCGTCTTCATACACTAATTTTCCGTTCACAATTGTATATTTAACCCTGCCTTTTAAGAGCATGCCCTTAAAGCAACTATTTCTCGCCTTTGAATATAGCTTTTCCGGCTCTACCACCCACTCCTCATCCGGGTCAAACACCGCGATATCGGCAATATCTCCGACCGCCAGGCCTCCTCCGGAAATATTTAGGCGCTTGCGGGGATTTACACACATAAGATCCACTATCCTTTTCATAGTGATATGCCCAGTATGATAAAGCCTTGTGAGCGTCGCCGCCAACGAGGTCTCAAGACCTATAACCCCGTTAGGCGCTTTTTGAAAATCTTTTTTTTCTTCCTTGGAATGCGGAGCATGATCAGTAACAATACAATCAATAACGCCATTTTTAACGGCGGCTATAATCGCATCAACGTCTTCTTGATTCCTAAGCGGGGGTGCCATGCGGTAATCGGCGTCTTTTTTCAGCAAAAGATCTTCGGTCAATGAAAAATAATGCGGCGCGGTCTCTGCGGTTATCAGTCCGCATCGGTTGAACTCAAGCAGCCCCACCGCCTCCTTTGTCGAAACATGCGCGATATGTATAGGCAAGTCGTATGCCTTGGCCAAATATATTTCACGGGCGGTAACAATATTTTCGCTTGAACGGTTCACACCTTTCACCCCAAGCTTTAACGACACTTTTCCTTCGTTGACTATCCCGCCGTCCGTTAGGCTTAGGTCCTCGCAATGGGAAATCACCAACAGTCCCGCTTCATGTGCAGACTTCATAGACTCATACATCATGCGGGCATTTTTAACCGGATATCCGTCGTCTGAAGCGGCAACGGCTCCTGCCTTTCTCAATCTTTTATAATCGCACGGTTCTTCACCCTTCAATCCTTTAGTAAGCGAGCAGACGGGATATATCTTTACCTTAGCGAATTTGGCCTTTTCAACGATATATTCAACGATTTCAATAGAATCAACTGTTGGAAAAGTATTTGGCATACACAAAACACCTGTTATCCCCCCCGCCGCCGCCGCCATAGCTCCGGTAAATATGTCTTCTTTATGGGTCTGTCCCGGATCGCGCAGATGAACGTGCATATCGAAAATTCCCGGAATAACTACCATTCCTATACAGTCTACAACTTTAACATCACCGGAAACGATAATATTTTCGGCAATTTCAGAAATAACATCATTAATAACAAGTATATCGCGCTTTCCCTCGATATTGTTAAGGCTGTCCACGATATATCCACTTTTTAATAAAATACCGCCCATATACTAATCCTTAATTATACTACATCTTAGTTAATCCGTCAAGATACTCCAGTTCTTTTTCAAGGTCAAAACGAGGAAACAGTATTTCTCCCTTTAAAACAGTTACATCAGGTCTAAGTATTCCCCAAACGCCGACGTTTCGGTATGAAAGTTCTTCTGCAGAAGCCCCTATCTGTCTCCACACAGGCGGCATAGACGACGGCATAAACGGGCAAAGTAAAAGAGACGTTATCCTTATTACTTCAAGTAAGTTATAAAGCACTGACGCCAACCTGATTTTTTTGCTTTCATCCTTTGCCAGTATCCATGGAGTAGTTTCATCAATATATTTATTCGCCCTTGAAATCACTTTAAATATTTCGGCAAGCGCCGCGCTTAAATGCGGTTCGTCTATTAAACCGTCGATTTTTGCCGAAAGCCCCGAAGCCATTCCAACAAGCTCTCCGTCAAGCGGGTTACCTTCTCTTTCAGGCGGAAGTGTACCCCCAAAATATTTATCAACCATGGCGACAGTTCTGGACACCAAATTGCCGAAATCGTTGGCAAGATCAGAGTTTATGCGGTTTATCACAGCTTCGTTAGAAAAATTCATGTCCGCACCATATGGCATATCACGCAACAAAAAATACCGAATGCTGTCCACTCCGTACCGATCTCCTATAACAAACGGGTCTATCACGTTACCGCGGCTTTTACTCATTTTTTGTCCGTCAAAAATAATCCAGCCGTGAGAGTAAAGCTTTTTAGGCATAGGCAATCCCAATCCCAACAATATGGCGGGCCATATGATCGAATGAAAACGCACGA
Organism: Eubacterium sp.; assembly: GCA_031271685.1. Classification (GTDB taxonomy): domain Bacteria; phylum Bacillota; class Clostridia; order Oscillospirales; family Ruminococcaceae; genus Ruminiclostridium_E. The sequence goes on from JAISVH010000027.1 coordinate 7,088, forward strand.
TCTCATTTCCGGTCATATGCAAATCACAAGGCCAATACCTTTCAAAATCACTATATTTATTGTTTTTATATCCCAACAATGTTATATAATTGGACAACGCGTCAATCCAAACATAAATAACGTGTTTCGAATCAAAGCTCACCGGTATTCCCCAAGAAAAAGAGGTGCGGGACACACAAAGGTCTTCAAGTCCGGGCTTTATAAAGTTATTATACATCTCCTTGACCCGCGTATGCGGATTTAAAAAATCCGTTTCAGTCAGCAACTTTTCAATTTTGCCTGCAAAAGGCTCCATTTTAAGGAAATACGCCTCTTCTTTAAAATCTATTACTTCTCTGCCGCAATCCGGGCATTTGCCGTCTTTAAGTTGGGTCTCGGTCCAAAAAGCCTCGTCCGGAACACAGTATTTTCCGGAATATTCGCCCTTATAAATATATCCCTTGTCATAAAGCTCTTTAAAAATAATTTGAACCGCTTCAACGTGCTCAGGGTCGGTGGTACGTATGAAACGATCATAGCTGACGTCCATATATTCCCAAAGTTTTTTAAATTTTTCAGCTATCCCGTCAACAAAATCTTTTGGAGTCTTCCCCGCCTTTTTGGCTGTCCCCTCTATTTTCATCCCGTGCTCGTCCGTTCCGGTAGAAAACATAACGTCGTAGCCCTGAAAACGTTTATACCGCGCAATAGTATCACAGGCTACCGTTGTATAGCAGTGCCCGATATGCGGGTTTCCTGACGGATAATATATCGGTGTAGTAATATAAAATGTGTTTTTTTTCATTTACCTCTCCTTTTATTTCTCTCAAATCTAAATCTTTATAATTGTACCATAAATAACCGACATTAGCAACCCGACAAATATTTTTATTATTTATTTTACATTTTTCACGAAAAATACTTGATTTTTTTTTAATTTTCTTGTACAATATATATAACTTAATTTAAATTAGGATTTAATTAACCTTAAAGGAGGCATAAGTTATGTCAAACAGGCTGTTTCAAGGAGTTGTGCATCAGATGAAGGACTCAATCGGGCGGATCATAGGTGTTATTGACGAGAATGCAACAGTGATCGCTTGCAGTGAACTATCGCGGATAGGGACAAGCAGCGATTTTTTCTCTATCGAGTTCAATGAAAACAACGACATTTTTGTGCGTGACGGCTTAACATATAAGCCTTTCGGCCTTCATATAAAGCCTGATTATGCCGTTTTTGTAGAGGGCACCGATGAAGCAGCCGCAAAATATGCCTCTATCCTAGCAATATCGCTTTCAGGCATAAAGCAATATTATGACGAAAAATATGACCGAAATAATTTTATCAAGAATATAATACTTGATAACGTATTACCGGGTGATATCAGCATAAAATCTCGTGAACTCCACTTTAACACAGATATAAATCGTGTTGTCTTTCTTATAAGCATAGTCTCGTCAAACGACGTGTCGGCTTATGATGTTATACAAAACCTTTTTCCCGACAAAAACAAAGATTTTGTTTTCAACATCACCGAAACCGAAGTGGTTCTGGTTAAAGAAATAAAAAATAATATTGACGTCTCAAATCTTGAAAAACTGGCGCGCTCAATATCCGACACTCTCTCAAGCGAGTTTTTCACTTGCGTGAACGTAGGTATAGGAACTCCTGTGGTCGGAGTTAAGGATTTGGCAAGAAGTTTTAAAGAAGCGCAAATGGCCCTTGAAGTCGGGAAAGTTTTTGACACGGATAAAACTATAGTCAGTTATGATAATTTAGGCATAGCAAGGCTTATATATCACCTTCCCACCACACTTTGCGATACATTTTTAAGAGAAGTGTTCAAAAAAGGTTCTATAGAATCGCTTGACCATGAAACCCTCTTTACTATTCAGCGCTTTTTTGAAAATAACCTAAACGTGTCTGAAACCTCGAGAAAACTTTTCGTACATAGAAACACGCTAGTATACAGGTTGGATAAGATAAAAAAGTTAACCGGTCTTGATCTTCGCGAGTTTGATCATGCCATTATCTTTAAAATTGCATTAATGGTGAAGAAATATCTATCAGCCGACCCCGTTAAATTTTAACATATAGTTGGTTAGCTTATTAGAGCGTGTTCACACAAGCATAAATGTTAAGGTTTTTCTGCGTATTTTTCATCGGACAAAGCAATTTTAACGCGAATATCCGTTGATATTTAAAGAAAAACTAACGCGTCATGTCGGAAAACACATAAAATATAGGCTTTTTGTTTGTGTGAGTACGCTCTAGGTATAAAATAATGACTCAAAATATAGCCGCGTTCATATCCTCCTCCTCTTAGGAGGTGGGTTCCACGCCGATTACGGCTTATTTAAAGGAGCAAATCTTAAAATGGTAGAACTGAAAAACGTAGATGTACATTATAAAGACGGCGGCGGCGTAGATGCACTAAATGATGTAAATATACGTATTGAAGATGGCGAGTTCGTTTTTGTCGTGGGCAGCAGCGGCGCCGGGAAAAGCACACTTCTTAAACTTCTTACCCGCGAAAAACATCCTACAAACGGAAGGGTTTTTGTCAACGGATATAATATGTCAAAACTTAAGGGACGCAAAGTTCCGATGTTTCGCCGCTCTATCGGAATGATTTTTCAGGATTTTCGTCTCATACCTCACCTGACGGTATACGAAAATGTCGCGTTTGTGCTACGCGTTACCGATAAATCTAGCCGCTTTATACGCCAACGTGTTCCATATGTTTTAAACCTTGTGGGATTAAGCAGCAGAGCCAAGGCTTATCCTCCTCAGCTTTCGGGCGGAGAGCAACAGCGCGTTGCTATTGCCCGGGCATTTGCGTCAGATCCCGGACTTATTATCGCGGATGAACCCACCGGAAATTTAGACCCCGAGCTTTCATATGGGATAGTTGAGGTGTTAAAGGATATAAATAAAACCGGCACGACAGTAATAATGGTTACGCACGAGCATGACATAGTAAAATATTTTGGAGGACGGATAATTAGCCTTAAAGACGGTACCATCGCTTTTGATGATTATATAGGAGGCGGCGATGAAATGGAATAACATGACCTATCTTGTAAGGCAGGGCATTACTTCTATTTGGCATAACCGAATGATGTCCTTTGCAAGTTTTTGTATAATAATGGTAAGTCTTTTGTTGTTTGGGCTTTCAGGATTGGTCGCCTATGATTTTAACACTGTTATCGGAAATATTGAAGATAAAAATGAAATAATAGTATTCGTGAAAAACGAGGTTTCTCCAACCGATGCCGCCCATATAGGGGACGTGATAAAATCCAATCCGCTGACTGAAAAGGTAGTTTTCCGCACTAAAGAAGAGGCTTGGGAAATTCAACGGGAAAAAATGGGCGAACAATATTTCGTCTTGTTCGATTATCTTGATGAAAACCCTATGCCAAGCACTTACATCGTCAGTATCAACAATATTGGCATGATTGAAAAGGCGGTCGCCGATTATGGAGAGATAGAGGGCGTTGAACAGGTAAAGGCGCCATATGACTTCGCACATTTCCTTACAAGTATGAGAGGAAGCCTTGGAGTAATAGGAACTGCGGTTTTAGCAGCGCTTATTGTTGTGTGCCTTGTAATAGTATATAATACAACAAGGACATCGGTTTTCTCGCGCCGTATGGAAATAAGCATAATGAAGCATGTTGGCGCGACAAACTCTTTTATTAAGATACCGTTTTTCCTTGAAGGAATGCTTATTGGAATAATTGCGGGAATTGTTTCATGGCTTTTGACCAAAGCGGCTTATGAATCTGTACTATCCCTTTTTAGCGCTGATGTTTCGCTGTGGGACATTTTGGGCATGGCAAACATATTAAAGTTTTCAGAAGTTAAATGGCTTATGCTTGCGCTTAACTGTATTGCAGGAGCGTTCATCGGGGCTTTGGGTACGGTATTCAGCATGGGTAAGCATTTAAAAGTATAAGGCAGCACCTCACAACTCAAGCTTAACGGCTTGTCACACAAATCACTTGCGTATTTCTTGTCAACTTCGTTAATTTTGCCTTAACTATTTTTGATATTTTCTAAGTAACTGGCTATAACCGTATATTTTCGGGCGGCTGCGGTCGCCCGCGCATTTTAACGCATGTGAGGATGCCTATGAATAAAAAAATAACTCTGGGATTATGCATAAGCCTTGTGGCAATCTGCTGCACCGTTACCTATGTGCTCTCCACAACGATAGCGCTCAACACCTACAATGAAAAAATTGCGGGCATAGGAGAACGTGAAGCTTTTTACACCAAATATCAAGAAATCGATTCTTTTGTTCGTAACAATTTTATAGGTGAAATTGATGAAAACGGGCTTATTGTCAATGTTTTTGACGGGTATATGACCGGTATATCAGACAAATACGCCAAATACCTTACTGCTGACGAATATTATGATTTTCAACAAAACGAAAGCGGAAGCTTTATAACAGCAGGTATGATAACCGAGCCGGAAAACGGCGGGTATATAAAAGTTACCGATGTATACGAAAATTCCTCGGCGGCTGAAATAGGCATTGCGGCGGGAGACATAATCACTGAGGTAGAAGGTGTTAGTATTCTTGAATCAGGGGTCGGCAAGGCTTTAAATAATCTTCGCGGCGACGAAGGCACACGACTGAATATCACTACGCTGCGAGACGGAGTAGAAGCTAAACATACGTTAATAAGACAGAGAATAGATATTGTAACTGTGCGCGGGGTGGTATACGGCGATGTAGGTTATCTAAGAATAACAGGCTTCAACCGCCTGACGGATATACAATTTTTAAATCTTTTCGATGAAATGGAAACCGCCGGAGTAAAGGGAATTATCATGGACTTAAGGGGAACCGGCGGCATGTTGTTAACCCCGGTTAAAAATATGCTCAACCGGTTTATAGGAAATGCCGCCTTAGCGACAGCCGAGGATAAATTTAAAAATACCACAAATATTATTACAACCGACGGTAGCACGCCGTCAGACCTGCCCATAGTGGCGCTGATCAATAAAGACACTTCCAACTTTGCCGAGCTTTTCGCGGCAATACTCAGAGATTTTAAAAACGCGCAGATCGTCGGAACGGCAAGCGCCGGAGACGCCACTATGACTAAAACCCAAGTTCTACGCGACGGAAGCGCCATAACGATTAGCATAGCGAAAGTAAAATCAGCGGCTTCCGCCGGATTTGACGGCACGGGGATCCAGCCGGATTTTATTGTGGACATGACCGCTCCGGTTGAAACTGACATAACAAATATTGAAAATACGAACGATACTCAGTTAAAAAAAGCATTTGATATATTAGGTTCTTTAAAACAGCCTTAATTATTAATAAACGGAGGATAATTCAATGACACAAAAACAAACAGTATTAACCAAAGCGGGAATGGAAAAATTAAACGAGGAGCTTGAAATGCTTAAAACCGTTAAACGCCGCGATATAGCCGAAAAAATAAAGATAGCCTTAAGCTTTGGCGACCTTTCTGAAAACAGCGAATACGATGAGGCAAAAAATGAGCAAGGCATGGTAGAAGCAAGGATTGCGGAAATAGAAAATATTCTAGGAAACATTGTTTTATTAGACGAAGAAAGCCTCACCACAGAAATCGTGCATATCGGAAACAAAGTTAGGCTTAAAAACCTTTCAAATAATCAAGAATTAAACCTCTCCATTGTCGGTTCTAAAGAAGTCGATATGAAAAATCACCGCATCTCTGATGAATCTCCAATTGGCGCCGCGATTATGGGACGTCAGGTTAGTGATGTCGTTGAGGTTCAAGCTCCAGCCGGAACAATAAAATACGAAATACTAGAAATATCAAAATAAGGGGATTTAAAACATGAGCGAAAATAGCATAGATAAAGAAGAAATAAGCGGAGAAGAACTCACCGAACAAAATCGAATACGTATTGAAAAATTAAACGATCTTAAATCACAGGGCAAAAGCCCGTATTTAATAACAAAATTCCCGGTAAACAAGTCGGCGCTTGAAATTCATGAAAACTTTGAAACACTTGAAAACAACGATGTCACAGTCGCCGGCAGGATCACCAGTTGGCGAGATATGGGTAAAGCAAACTTTATCGACGTTCGTGATCACAGCGACAGAATACAAGTTTATGTTAAGATAAACGATATTGGGGAAGACGCTTTCAATGAGTTTAAAAAATGGGATTTGGGAGACATCGTAGGCATCAAGGGTTTTGTTTTCAAAACCAAACGCGGAGAAATTTCCATACACGCAAAAGAGCTTGTGTTGTTGTCAAAATCGCTCTTCCCTCTTCCTGAAAAATGGCATGGACTGCGCGACAAAGAAGAGCGCTATAGAAAACGTTATCTTGATTTAATTGCCAATCCTGAAATAAAAAACACTTTTATAACGCGTTCAAAGATACTAAGCGAAATACGGCGTTATCTTGATGAACTGGGCTACATTGAAATGGAAACACCGGTTCTTCATACACTTGAAATAGGGGCATCTGCGAGACCTTTCGTCACTCACCACAATGCGCTAGATATTAATATGTATCTTCGTATCGAAACTGAGCTTTATCTTAAAAAACTTATTGTGGGAGGATTCAGCAAAGTATACGAAGTTGGCCGGATATTCAGGAACGAAGGGATGGACTCTACCCACAACCCCGAATTTACCACCGTAGAAATGTATGAGTCTTATACCGACTATTTCGGGATGATGGACCTGATCGAAGATATGTATAAAACCATTACCAAAAATATCTGCAAAAACGATACAATTGTATATCGCGACACCGAAATAAACATCGGGAAAAAATGGGAACGTCTCACTATGATTGAAGCGGTAAAAAAATATTCCGGATTAAATTATAAAGATTGGGAGAATGACGAAACGGCCCGCGAAGTAGCCAAGTCTAAGAATGTAAAGGTTGAAAGCAACGCCACCAAAGGTGATGTTCTAATTGCGCTTTTTGAAGAGTTCGTCGAAAAAGAGCTAATTCAACCAACTTTTATTTACGACTATCCAGTTGAAAACTCACCTCTTGCCAAAAGGAAACCTGATGATTCCTCATTTACCGAGCGTTTTGAGTATTTTATTTACGGCTGGGAATTTGGCAACGCTTTCTCTGAGCTCAACGACCCTATCGACCAGCGTGAGCGCTTTATCAAACAAGTTGAAAAGCGCCGTAAAGATGGTGCGAACGCTGAATTAGACGAAGATTTTCTCACCGCGCTTGAATATGGGCTGCCCCCGACCGGTGGACTGGGCTTTGGTGTGGATAGACTGGTTATGCTACTCACCGATAGCGCTTCTATCCGCGATGTGCTGCTTTTTCCAACTATGAGACCCATTCAGCCGTCTTCGTAAAAAAGCGTCTCCGGCGTTTTAAACAGCTTTTTTAAAGAAGATCCCCGCAAGGAATAAGGTCTTCAAACATCTGCGACAGAGCCGCTTCCGGTGTTTTAACAAACAATGTGCGTGCCGAGTGTTCTCAAACAGCGCAATCCTCGTTTAACTTTAAATTTTAAATTGAACGATTATAGTCAGCATATACCCTTCGCCTAAGAGGCTGAACGCGGTTATAGTAAAGGGATGGCCAAAAATGTCATATATCGATGATAAAAAAGAACTGTTAAAATTAAAGCAAGGACTGATTGACAAAAACAAAGTAGTCGAAACTGAAAAGCCAATCAAAACCTATGAAAAGCCAAAAGGTTTTAAGGCAAAGATTTCCAACTACTGGTATCACTACAAATGGCATACATTAGGTGGTATTGCGGCGATATTGGTTATTGTTTTAATTTTATTTGAATTTCTAACAAAAAAAAATCCCGACATAGAAATTATTGCGTTGACAGACAATTCTTCCACTTATAACTATCTGCTGTTAAACACCATGGATTTAGAAGACTCCTTTTTACAGTATACTCCAGACTATGACAAAAATGGATATACAAATGTTGCAATAACGGTTATCGATATTTCAGACGGCGAATATACCGACCCTGATATGGCGCTTGCAAACAGCACAAAACTGGCAGGAGAAATACAGCGTGCAGAAACTCTAATTTTCATCGGAAATAAACAGGCGTTTTATAGCATGCCTGGTAATATGCCAATGAATGATATTTTTATAAATTTTTCAACCAAATATACGAGTTGTGAATTTGTTGAGGATGAATATTTTTATAAAATAAAAGGTAGCCCTTTTGAAACCGCCTATAATTTAACCAACTGCCCCGATGATTTTTATATAGCAATGCGCAGGCTATCCGATCAAAAAAATGAACCCGCGCAGCAGCGTGCGCGGACTGTAATAAGCAATATTATAAATAATAATTTTATGAAATAATTAGGTTCTGAATTTTTCCGATTCCTTTTTACAAAACTCTGCGTCGTCGCCCAATCGGTTAAACGCTGTTAAATCGTATCCCGTTGTATTGTCCAAACCTGACTTTCCGGGCAGTATAATATCTTTACGAGGATGGGGGGACGATTTGCCTGTTTTTTTAGGCTTTTCACGCATTACACCACTTCCCTTCTTTACTAGTTTGTCTAAAAAAGGAGTGTTTATACAACAAACTTAAAGTTAAAAATTTTTTTTGCCAAACTAGGCAATTTTGCCGCAAATATTCGTGATATTTAAGGCGAAATTAACAAATTTTGGCGAGAGATACTCAAGTGATTTGTGCGCCAAACCGTTAAGCGTGCGTTGTGAGGTGTTGACTAAATAAATATGCGATCCAAGTCTATCTATAGTTATTGCAAGGGGATTCTATGAGACAAAAAAGTATTTCTTTTCTTATTTTAAAAACTTTTCTGTATTATTTAATATATAATTTGGCCTGCACATTTTTCATTATTGCCACAGTATCAATGATTGGATTAAATGTGTATAGGATTTTTTTATGCGTTTTTTACCTTTTAGGAATGTATTTTATGGTATTTGTAACCGCTAAAAGAGATGGAGAGCGAGACCATAATTTGTTAAAATATGAACATATATCAAGAATAAATAAATACAAATGGCTTAAAATTGGATTTATTATCGTTTTATTAACGATTATACCTGAATTATTTTTAATTATTAATAAGCTGAAAATAATTGAAGGAAATTTGCTTTTATTATATGCTTTTTTAAATGGCGTAAAGTATCCGTTGGTATTGATAATGGCAAAAAACCTTTTGATATCACAGATAACGTTTTTTATGATATTTATTTTAATCTCCTGCTGTCTACCCCTTCCGGCGGTCGGATATTTTGGCTATTACTCGGGATATAAACTAATTGATATAAAAAGTAAAATTATGTATGAATAAAAAGACGGGCCCTATCATAATTATGAATAATGCTTAAATAAGTGAGGATTCAGTTATGATAAGGTACAAACGGATAAAATTACCGCTGATTTTAACATTTTTTGCTTGTTTTCTTTTGGTTTTCTTCGCTTCTGTGCGAAACAGCGACGATATTCCTGTAAATGCTAACGAAAACAAATTAAAAACCATTGTTTTAGATGCCGGACATGGAGGTGAAGACCCGGGCTGTGTTGGCCTTAACGGAGAGCTTGAAAAAGAAATAAACCTTAAGATTGTTAAAAATCTTGAAGAGATTTTGCTTTTTTCAGGATTTAATGTCGTACTCACCAGAAATGAGGATATTTCCATCCACGACAACGGAATAACAGGACTTCGCAATCAAAAAGTGTCGGATATGCAAAATCGAAAAAAGATAGTAGACTCTTATCCGGACAGCATTTTTCTATCAATCCATCAAAACCAGTTTACTTCACCTCAGATTTTCGGGGCACAAATGTTTTACAGTGAAAATAGCGAGGATAATTTAAAATTGGCACAAACACTACAAAAAAATTTCAGAGACTTAGATCAAGATAATAATCGTGAGGTAAAAATAATTGACAATGGCCTTTATCTTTTTAAAAATTCAGTTCAACCCTCAGTATTGATAGAATGCGGTTTTTTATCAAATCCAAAAGACGTTGCAAATTTAGGAAACAACGAATACCAAAAAATGGTGTCCTTTACTATCTACAAAAGCCTGCTTGAATATATTGAGGAAGTTTCCGACAGGACAGTCTCATCCGAAGAATCGCAAAGAAAAGAAGTAAACGAAATTAAAGATGTTTTGTATATGCAGTCGGATCATTTGACTGTTGGCGGTTGAATATACAGCAAACGCATAAAAAAAGCGACTAGCGAACCAAACAATCGAAGATTATTACATGTCTTTTTGCCTGATGTTTGGTAATAATAGTTATAAATCAGGGGGATCAATGAAGCAAAGGACGTGTTATATCTGCCGCGAGTGCGGACATGAGCACCTAAAATGGAACGGACAATGCACCGGTTGCGGTGAGTGGAACACTTTAGAAGAGTATTTTCCGGCTAATATTTTAATTTCTTCCGCTAAATCCGGCGGCGCTCTTAAGGCAACGCCATTAAGCGAAAAACCGTCATCAATTTTAGACAAAGAGATAAGATATGATACCGGTATAGGAGAGCTAAACCGAGTACTTGGAGGCGGATTGGTAAAAGGATCGATTGTGTTGTTGTCCGGCGACCCCGGAATAGGGAAATCTACCTTATTGCTTCAAATTTTTGCTGAATCAGGCGGTATTCCTAAAAAAATTCTTTACATATCCGGTGAAGAAAGCGAGCGTCAAATAAGACTTAGAGCCGGACGCCTATCCAACGCCGCCAATAAAAATCTGCTTTTGGCTACCGGCACCGATTGCGAGTCAGCAATAAGAACCGCCCACAGTATTAAGCCGGATATAATTATAATAGATTCAATACAGACGATGTCTATTTCTTCGGTCTCATCTGCCTGTGGGAGCGTTACGCAAGTTCGGGAATGCACGAATATGCTGATGAAACTAGCAAAACAAGAGGAAATTTCAATATTTTTAGTGGGACATGTAAATAAAGATGGAGGTGTCGCGGGTCCAAAGGTCTTAGAACATATCGTAGACACTGTGCTTACTTTTGAGGGTGACCGTCATTTTTCATACCGTATTTTAAGAGCGGCAAAAAATCGTTTTGGTTCTGCCAACGAAATAGGTGTATTTGAAATGACCGCCGGCGGCCTGAAAGAAGTTTTAAACCCATCTGCATTAATGCTTTCAGGCAGACCAAAAGGTGTAAGCGGCATAAGCGTCCACTGCGCCATGGAAGGTTCACGCCCCATTCTTGCAGAAGTACAAGCTTTGGTCAGCAAAACCGTCTTTGGACAACCGCGTCGTGTCTCAAATGGCTTTGACTATAATCGGCTTTGCCTTATTCTTGCGGTGCTTGAAAAGCGTACAGGCTTTCTCTTTAGCTCGCTTGATATTTATGTTAACATAATAGGCGGTCTTAAAATTGACGAACCCGCGGCAGACGCCGCGATAGCGCTTGCGCTTTTTTCCGGCCTTTGTGATAAACCAATACCTGATGACATCGCTGTGTTTGGAGAGATAGGTTTAGGCGGTGAAATTCGAAGTATTGGAAATATAAACGAACGTTTAAAAGAATGTGAAAGAATGGGATTCAAAAAAATTTTTATCCCAAAACAAAACTTGTCCGTAAAAGTCAAAAAAGCTCCGTCTATTAACTACGGCAACTTTGACGTTATAGAAGTGAGAAGTCTGAGCGAGCTGTTTAGTCATCAGTCCCTATTTTGATTGTTTAATAAAGGTGGAGAATGAACATACAAATATTTGGCAAGTCAAATTGCTTTGACACACGCAAAGCTCATCGCTATTTTAAGGAGCGTGGAATAAAGTTCCAAAGCGTAGATATTCTCAAAAAAGGACTTTCACGCGGCGAGCTTGAAAGTGTAATAAAAGCGTTGGGCAATATAGACGATCTGGTGTCGAAAGACGCGCGAGATTATTATTTATATAAGTACATCGTTGATACGGCAAAGCCTGAAAAGCTTCTTGAAACGCCGTCGCTTTATAAAACGCCGATAGTCCGCAACGGAAAAGCGGCGACTGTAGGTTATTCTCCCGAAATTTGGTCTAAGTGGTAATTTATAGTAAATTAATTTGTAGATAACTAAGGCAAAACCGCACAACTTACGCCTAAAAGCTTGACGGCAAATCACTTATTTTTCGTCAAACTTCGTTAATTTTGCCTTAAATAACGATGGCTATTCGCGATAAAATTGCCTAGTTTAACGAAAAATCTAACTGCATGCTTTGCGTGCCATAGTTGCGCGGCATTGCCCCAAAATAATTACTTATAATTTTATAAATAATAATTTTTCAAACATCTGCGGCAGAACCGCTTTCAGTATTTTAACAAGCGTCAGCGGGGGGATTGAAAATCACCCGCCGCTAATGTAGTCAGCATGGAATCCGTCGCCTAATAGACGGGAGAAATAAACGCGATTATAAATTTCTATTGACAAATAGAAATTTTTTTGTATAATAATAAGTATCAATAGAAAATTATTATTAAAAAAGGAGATTTATATTATGAAAAAATTTATTTGCTCTGTATGCGGCTATGTGCACGAGGGCCTAGAGCCGCCTGAAAAATGCCCGCAATGTAAGGCGCCCGCTTCAAAGTTTAATGAACAATCCGGTGAAGGCCTTGTTTTTGCGGATGAACACGTTGTTGGCGTAGCAAAAGATGTAGACCAAAATATTATTGAGGGTTTGCGTCAAAATTTTACAGGCGAATGTATAGAAGTTGGGATGTATTTAGCCATGAGTCGTCAAGCTGATCGTGAGGGATATCCTGAAATTGCAGAGGCATATAAGCGCTATGCCCTTGAGGAGGCTGAGCATGCGGCAAAATTTGCTGAGCTTTTGGGTGACGTTCTTGCTCCCTCCACAAAGAAAAATCTTGAAATGCGCGTTGAGGCCGAACATGGCGCGGCACAGGGGAAAAAAGATCTGGCGGTTAAAGCAAAAGAATTGGGACTTGACGCAATTCACGACACCGTGCATGAAATGTGCAAAGATGAAGCTCGCCACGGCAAAGGTTTCCAAGGTTTACTTGCACGTTATTTTTAACGAGGTGGATAAAAAAAGGAACACCATCCAGCGTCAGTTAGTCTTAAATGCAGTAAAAAAGCTTGATATACACGCCACAGCCGAGCAGGTATATGAATACGTTGCAAAAGAACATTCCACCATAAGTAAAGCCACCGTATACAGAAATCTGAGCCAAATGGCCGAGTCAGGCGAAATTTTAAATATTGGAAACTTTTGGGGTTCCACTCACTACGACCACATTCTTCACAAACATTACCACTTTGTTTGTGAAGAATGTGGGAGTGTTTTTGACATTGATAGCTTCTTCTCCGAAATAGACAAACAAATTGCTAATATGGAAGGCTTTGAAGTTAAAAGCCACAATCTCATATTCAGCGGACTATGTCTGAAATGCCGCTTAAAGAAGGAATAATAATATGAACGTGCGTAGGCATTCTTTGATATTTGGACTTTCATACGCTTTAGATATTGCGGGCAAAAATAACCTATCCCATTCTAAAAGCACTGCCTATCTGTCAGTCATGATGGGTAAAGAGCTTGGAATTAACGGTGACGCAGAGCTTTCGCTTTATTACGCCGCATTGCTTCACGACATCGGGATAAGCAATGAATACGTTATGTATGAGCACTGTGTTATTGGCGCTGAAATGCTGAAAAAGTTGCCTTTACAGAGCGAAATTTATGAATATGTTCACTATCATCATGAATTTTATAACGGATCCGGTCCATTCGGTCTGTCCGGAGCAGATATTCCAAAAGCCGCTCAAATTATCTGCCTTGCCAGTTTGTTCGACGATAAATTTGGCAAGATGTCAGGCAATTTTGATTTAAACCTTTTTCTTGAGGTAAAGGACTGGCTGAATGAAATCAAAGACTTGTTTTCAGAAGATATTTTAAGTGTATTCGACGGCCTGATAAAACAAGAAGCCTTTCTTCTAAACTACTTCAATCACGAGACCAAATACAAGCTTTCAGAAAAAGCAATAATTGGCGATGAAGTATGTTATGGATATGAGGAGGTGTTACAGTTTGCTTTGTGCTTTGCCGACATTATTGATAGAAGGAGCTCGTTTACATACACCCATTCTCATGGTATTGCCAAGCTTTCCAGAATAGCTACCGAACATTTGGGATATGGTACAGAGATACAGAATAAAATGTATATTGCCGGTCTTTTACATGATATTGGCAAACTGCATGTATCGACAGACATCTTGCATAAAAATGGTAGCTTGACCCCTGAGGAAAGGTTTGAAATAAACAAACACACATATTATACCAGAAAGATATTAGAACAAATTCCTGAGCTTGAAGATGTTGTGGACTATGCGGCTAACCATCATGAAAAGCTTGACGGAACTGGATATCCATATCATATAGCGAGAGAAAGGTTAAGCGAACTTGAACGAGTTATGGCGATTTGCGACGTATATCAGGCACTTACAGAAGAGCGTCCTTACAGGGCTTCGCTGCCTAATGAAAAAGTATGGAGCATCATTGACGGAATGGCTGATAACGGACACCTAGACGGCGCTTTGGTCCAAAATCTCAAAAAAATATGGCTCTTCCCCTCAAACAGTTGAATAGAACAGATAAAAAGAGATCATACTCAACACATGAAAACGAATAAATTTATAAAAACCATACTGTGCTATGAAAAAATCAAAGTATTGGATT
>JAISVH010000043.1 GCA_031271685.1 Eubacterium sp.
TCCCCCTTTATAAGCCGTATCGCCTGTGTGAATTATACGCCGATGAAACATTTAAGCAAATCCGAACAGGAATCAGACTTCATCCGCTTCGTACAACACATCAACGCTGACGGAGTTGAAACACCGCCACCGTGACCGGCAGCAGTGCTTCAATCAGTATCATAAATATTTATATAGACTTTTTAGATGTTTCTTATTATGCCTTTTACTTAGTGTGACCGGAGACAGATCCAGATCAACGAAGCTTTGCATGACCTTTGCAATATTTCTATCGTTCATTTCCTTCTGAGCCAAGTACAATGACTTCTTGGTAGGGATTAGCTCCAGTAAAGTCAGCATCTTATCCTTCATCTTCTGTTTAAAATCGCTCTCGGTAATGATTGATACTGCTCTTTTCTTCTTATATAAGTCTCCCGGAGGAACGACACGTTGAAATGTATCAAGGAAAATTTCTTTACTATGCTTCGCTAAGTCCCTTATCTGCTTGGCTGGATTGGATTTATCAGTATACCTGCTGATAGCATTAGACTTTTTTAATCTGACTTCAACTCGTAAGATGCCTGCGGCTTTCTCTCGCTCACATTCGGCAACTTTATCATAAATCGTAAACTCTATTCCGTTAGAGTTTCCTTCCAAATCGAAGCTTTGATCCCTATTGATATGCTTATCAGTCTTTATGTACTTTGGAGAAAAACCTTTGACACGTCCAATACTTTGCAACGCCTTGATATATGCAGTTACATTCTCCTTGCTCCCTACATCTATATTGATTGTAAAGTCTATTCGCTTTAACTCAAAGTCATCCAATGAATACATTGAATCAAAATAATCGTCAATATGATCTCGGAGTTCCTTAATGAACTCTCTTAGGTTTTGATCATGAGGTTTCCATAGCTTTAAATCATCACCACCTAGAACCCTGCTGGGATTAACTATGAATTTTACCTTCTTTTTATAATGATCATAATGATACTCTATTTTTATTCCTTCTTCCATCAGAGCATTATCTACCCGAACATCATCTCCATTATGCCGATTTGATTTTCCTAATCTATGTTTGCCTTTTGATTTTTCAAAAGCTCTTTTCAATAATTTGCTAAATTCATCAGTGCTTGGAGTGAGTCTTAGCTCAAAAGTATGGACAGAGAATGTCATTTTAAACCTCCGATTAATATAGATATATTTCTTGCACATTATTTCTTTTTTCATATTGATCTAACACACATATTGGCATACAGATACATTTGTTGTAATACCCAGTAACTTTCTATTGATCTTATTAGTATTTTTATTATATAGTTATATACACAGATATTGTTATTAACATATAGATGATAATTGATGTATTAGTATTACATTGATACAATTAAATGACTTATGTGTATATAGAGTAATATATTAATATATATCACATATATATTAATATATTAATTAATATATAGATTTAGCAAAAGAAAAAGAATAGAGAATGTATCCCTATTCCAGATGATTAGATTGATCAAGTGATTGATATGCAGGTTGAGGTTGATCCACTGGATTTTAAATGCAACCTTTTTCTTGCAGTCTTTTTAAATCCGGTCAGTTCGGTTGTTTTTATATAATACTGCTGAACATGATGTAACGGCAAATCATTCTAAGCTGCATCAACGTTCATCCCACGCTTGTTGTCTGTATATCATCTAGTTCTGGCTAGATAATCCCCACTCATTATCAACACATATGTCATTCACGTTAGACATAATAAGCCACACAGGTTAAACAGTTAAAATTTGAAAAACTGGACAGACACAGCGGCAACATATGACGAACTGCATGTGCAATCAGAATCACTCTACTTAAAAATCAATACCGTCCCAGATCGCTTATAAATCACTATGCAATCCGGGAGTTTATGATAAATTCGTGCATTACAGAATCAAATAGCATTGCTTATAGATTCGCAATCTAACTTGTACTTGTGTTTTGATTTAATACCTTGCATATTCTATTACCATTTGGCGTTTGCGGTCTGCTGCATATCGGGTATAATCTAGCTGTTCATCCCTGCGGTATCTCGTATGCATTATTATTGCACTCGTTCCTTACCGAATTATGCGGTTCATGTGGCTTGCAAAATGCGGTTCAGCCATACAAGAGTAAAATGGTTCAGCTGTTTAAAGATTTTTTTGGTGGTTTCCTTTTACTGGGTGGCTCATTCCTTGGCCGTTTTTGGTATACCCTTTTTGGCTGTTTTTGGATCATTTTACATAGCCGCGTACACTTGTATTAAAACTTAACATTCGCCCTGTTTTTTTCCCAATTAGTATATTTGCCATAAGATTATATCTATCTTCTGTTTCTTCATACAATGAGAAATTATAAAATGATTCTTCATCAATAGTTTCTTCACCATCAAACATAAAAAAACTGGTAAAGGAAATGTATTGATTTCTAGCCAGTTAAGTATATTATATCACTGCATTCTGTTTCAGTTAAATTAAAAGAATCAACACGTCTTTCATCTTCAATTATTACATTATCAGAAATATCATTATTTGATAATGACATGCTTGGGAATTCCTCTGTTATATTATTTGCTAAATTTAAATCATCACTATATGTGATGTCAGATGAGTAATACTCATCCATACTCTCATATCCCTGATCATAAGCTTCAAATAATTCTCTTATAAACTCTTCTGCAATTGTACTGTTATATGCTTGATTGTCCATTTCGAATGAATAAGGTTCTATCCATTGATAATCATCAGAATTTCCTTCATATGCCGTCAGTTTAAATGTTATAGCAATATCTAAAGCACTGCCATCTGTATCTATAATTTTACCAATAATATCAACATAAATCAATTTATCAGACGCTTCTCTTTTTTCCCATATAGGTGAGGATATATATTTATTTATTACTGTATCATAGGTTGCTGTTATTTCATAATTCTCATATGGTTTCATTTGTTTGACAGTTTCAATATAATCAATTGCTTCACTTGAGCCACTAATTAAAAAGCTTATTAGACGTAATACAATAAACAATGTTATGAAAATTGCAGAAAAAGCAAGCCATTTTTTGTTTGTTTTAGTAATTTTCTGATATGATTCTGTCGAATCTTTTGAATTTAAATCAAAAACATATAATTTTCCTGTTCCTCGGTTAAATTCTAACTTTAGTTCCCTATATTCACCTTTTTTAACAGCTATTTTTGCTTTTCTAAAGAAACACTTAAAATCAAGGATTGAATCGTTTTGTATTGGTATGGAAATAGATTCATTTCTCCCAAGTAAACCCAATAATTGCCCATTACAAAAGACTTTTATCTTCGAATTAATTATATAAGCATTACTGTAACTACTAACGACTGCTTCACTCTTTAATAATGTTTGGGTATTTTTATTATCCATTAAAAAGTCATTATGTTCTAGCAATACATTATCTGCCGGAGTTGAAGTTAATTGCTTATCAAATATACCAGTTTCTTTAATTACTTTAAAACCACATTTACTGCAAAAATCTGCATCATAAATTACTTGCTCACCACATTTTGGGCAATACATATATATCCTCCTACAAAATATTTTATGATTACAACAAAGCAATCAACCATATAAATGAAATGATCGTATCTTACCACTGCCTTGTCATTACAAGTAAGTGAAGATACGGCTTTGACAACCAAGTTAACCATTTGAGTCACCAATGTATAACCGTTCCGTACCCCTACAGTCACGCACCAAAAATTAAATCCCATTAAAGAATTGCTGAAAAGACACGTTAAAAGCTATATCCAGCTCATACCCACGAGAGACGTTTATGCTTTTAATTAAATAAGCAGTTATCATCTTACGCGTTTCGTGGCTTGATTGCTGGAAAGTTCCCGACCAGTCAACCAACCTTTGATAATCTGTTTTGATGCTCTCAAGGCGTTTCTTATGGTTGTCAAGCTCGGATTCATAATTATTAACTCTTTCAGTTTCGACAGCTATGGCTTTCTGCGTTTGTTGAATGGAAGTGTTAAGTATCTCAGGAGAAAACTTGCTTTTGCCTTTTATAGCGTCCACCACTTCGCTTTGGAGTGCGCTTAGATTTTCTGTTTGATTCCTTAATTCAATCCTTGCGCTTTGCAGCTTCGTCCTACAGCTTGCCAGTTCCACCTGATAGCTTTTTTGAATTAAATTAGCTTCGGGAATGCTTTTTACTTTCTTAAAGAGATTTAAAAGCAATTCTTCAACCATGCCGTCTAACCTCTTCATGCTGTAGGTGGATTGGTTATCGCATTCATGTAGTTTACGCATTTTTCCGTTGCATACATATCGGACTTGACGATACTCAACAACCGTACCGTCCTTTAGCGTGTAGGGATTGCCGCCAACGGAAAGCGTCAACCGACTACCGCAGTCAGCACAGAAGATGTTGCCTGCTAATAAGGATTCTCCTTTAGTATTGAGTGGAATTGACCGGGTTTTTTGAGATTCCTCTTTTTGGGCTTCTTTAACGGCGGCTCGTTCTATGCGTATCTTTTGAGCTTGATTGTATAATTCATTATCAAGAATACGCAGTCGGTCGATTGTGCTTGCATGTATGCCGCCGCAAATCATTTCACCAAGATACAAACGGTTTTGCAACATACCGTGCAGGGCAGTAGTCGTTATTCTCTGGCCGTTGCTTTTGCGTATGCCGTTGTCTTCTAAATATCTGCATAGCCGGAGTATGCCAAAGCCCTCATACACATATTTTTGATACACTTTTTTTACAGCTTCAGCTTCAGTTATATTGATTTCTATGTCGTGTATTTCGTAACCTTTTTTGTTTGTACGGCCTTGTTTAATAAGCTGATAGCCTAACGGTATTCGCCCGCCATGATATAAACCGTCTTTAGCAACTTGGGCGATACCCGCTTTTGTGCGTACAGAGGTTTTTATACTTTCACCAGATGCTTGCCAGTAACGGATATAGTTAAGTAGCTTATCCGTATGACTATCAAGGCATTGCTGACCTTCATTAACGCTCCAGACCTCTACACCATGTTTAATGAACCACTCTACAACAAAGGGTGTTTCCGAATCAATACGGCCAATACGGTCAAACATGAACACGAGCAACACGTCAAACTTTTTTTCGACAGCCGCTTTCCGAATATCTTGTATTACGTCTCGGTTTTTTGCAGAAACCTTGAAGCCGGACACACCTAGCTCAGAAAATTCTTCTATAATGCTCCAGTCATTTCGAGCGGCAAAGTCCCTGCAAGCCTGTTTCTGCAAAGGTATATCGCCGGTACTGTCATGCAAAGAATTATTGACTGAGTAATCCACTTGTTTTACAGAGGATACCCGGTATAAACAATAAACACGTTTCATTAAATATTCCTGCCTCTCACTTTTAAATTTATAATTAACTTTCAAAGTGAGAAAACAGACCGATAAATTGTCAAGGTGCAGACTTTTTACCGGCCTATTATCTCATAAAACCACAGTAAATTCAATGAATTAGAGCTTAATATTTTTTATGACTGCTGATTCCCTGTATTCATATGTAACTCAACATAAGACTTGGAAAGAATCTCCTTAATTAACGTCATAGTTTTTTCGTCAGAATTACGTGGAAAAGTAGCTGTCACTCTCTTTCCCTGTATATAGTAGTCTTCTTCAATGGAATCGGTATACCCCCAGCAAAACCATGCTACACGGTCAAAAATTTTTTGTATTGTTTCCTTATCGTGTTGTTTGTACATCTTCATAATTTTATCAATCTTTGCGCCGCCTGTAATTAAATACTCGATATGCTCTAACTCTGCCGCTCTTAGCAATTCGGGCGTAAAAGTATAAGGGATTGTTTTTCCATGCTTACCTCCCTGCTTGAAATTTTTCACAATAAATCCTCCACCGTCAAGCCGCAAATTTCTATCGCTTCATCAATCGAACGCGCTACACCTGCACGAGCATTTTTAGACTTCATGCGGTCAATAAAAACGCTTTGATGTGGTGATAATGTTCCACGGTCTGTCTTGACTTCTACGAAGCAAGCAACGCCGTCAGAGGGATTTACGAACAATATATCTGAAAACCCCTTCGGAAGGCCCTGAAATCTGTCACCTTTGTCCGTTTTTACGTTCCCGGCGTTGCAACGGAATACAGGGCCGTGTTTTCCCAATTCTTTTATGATGCAATTAAGAAGCTGGGACTCCGTTATTTTTTCATTAATTCCCTCAGCCATTTTTACAATTCTCCTTCCTTAAGCGCGTCAAGGTACTTAAAATAATTGGTTTTAAATTCTTCTCTTTCAGTTTCAAGTAAACTTTCTTCTTCCGCTAATGCGATTAAATCGTTGGGCACGTCCATGCAATCGCCTGACGATTCAATAGGCGGTTCATAATCTGCATGAGGGCACGCGTCCACTCCTTGCCCTTCCAGCAGATGAATAAGCCATGATAACAAATGCTGCACGTTTTCAAGGTTGGAGGCTACATGATAGATGCTTTGCAACAAATTTTGTGGGATAGTAATGGTTACACTGTTGTTCTCATTGTTCATTTTAAACGCTCCTATCATTTTTTTTAAAGTTCAAGCCCATAATTGTCCGCCTCTATTTTGGGAACTGACTGGCTGACATTTTTAGATGGTTTATAAACGGTTTCAATTTCTGGAACTTCTTCGTTTATAAAATCTAAAGTAGTGCCAGCAGGGGAAGCGAGTTTCTCCAGTTCGTCAGCGTCAGTTATATTTAATAACGCGGCATTTTGTAGCTGGTCGTAGCTTCTGTAATATTTCATTGGCATAGTGTACGAGCAATATTCTTCATCTTCTTTATAATGGTAGACAATGAAGTTAATACGCCTGCGTAATTGCTCGTAAGTGTCAATATTTGTATTGATTTTCGTTATGTCTTTGTACTGACGCTCAAGTATCTCACCGTAGAGGATATCCGGGGGGAACACACTGGTTATATGTACCTCCGTCCATAATCCATACACGTTTCCATACCGAGCATGAATGTCGTGCTTCTGTCTGTCCAAAAGTATAAGCAATTCAGAATAACGGATATTTGCCCTCAGTTCGTCTATGAATAAAATGTCTTCCGCGCTGTACTTGTCCATGTATCCACTATCGAATTGTGAAACGGTGTAAATATTTTCCTCTCCGTGTTCTTTTACGAGGATAACTCTCGTATATGATTTGCCTGAGCCGGAACTTCCGGTATGCCAGTATACAGTTACGTCCCGCAGGGTTGGAGTTTCAAGAAAACGCTTACGGTAGAAGCTGTTCTTTATGATTTTTTCATACCGTCTGTATTGAATGCTTATATCGAATATTTCATTGGGAGTAAGACCTTGTTTTATGAGTTCTTCGATAATTTCTAACTCGTTACGTTGTTTTCCTGTTGCTCCTTTTATTTCGCCGTGCCGGTTGGCGTATATAATTTGCTCACCAGATTCCTTAAACTTCCCGCGCTTGTTTATATAGTCTTCCGCGTCTTTCTTATTTCCTTTCGTTGGCTCGATGTGCATACCGGGGAACGTACTTTTGATTTTTGAGAAGCGCATGGCTATTGTATCCTCAAATACTCCATGAAGATGTATTAAACCTTCTTTCGATATGCAGAAAGTTACCGCACATGTTCGCTGAGGATTTCCCTCTATCCAGCGTTCAATTACCGTGTTAACGATTTCTTCCGGCGTTCCCTCGAATCCGTGTTCTTCGGGATTGGGGAAAACGCAAAACCATGATTTAGATACGGTGTCGTTTTTTAATTTTATTTCGGTTAAGCCGGGTACGCTGTCCGCGTCTAATGCGGTAGAATCTTCGTCAGTCAGATTTTTTACGGTGTCAGTAGGCGGTGATTCAACTTCAATAACGGCAGGTACATCACTAAGTACAGTATTATTACTTATAAAAATCACTCCCTTTATTTTTTAACTATTGGCGGGTTTTCTCAAATACAGCGTGTAAATGTCTTAAGCCGTCTGCCGATATGCAGTAATTTACCGCACATGTTCGCTGAGGATTTCCCTCTATCCGGCGTTCAATTATCGTGTTAACGATTTCTTCCAGCGTTCCCTCGAATCCGTGTTTTTTGGGGTTAGCGATAACGCAGAAATATGGTTTTGCTTTAATTAAGCCGGGAACGCTTTTCGCTTCTAATGCAGTAGAATTTTCGTCAGCCTGATTTTTAACGGTGTCAGTAGACGGTGATTCAGTCTTATTACTCATTAAAATTCACTCCTTATTTTGTAACTGGTAACTTGCGTGTAACGGCGCTGATGGTTCTTAAATGTTTGATTTTTAAGGGGTTTATTGTCGTTGTAACTTGTAACGATTGGCGGGGAATCCTAACCGCCAATCTCCTAGACTTTGGTGGGCTATGGAGCTGACTTTCCGCTTCGCTCTCGTTCCACTCCGCTACACGTCAAGCCAACTCCGCGCCTATATGTCATATTATCGCGTTGTTACATTTACAATCGCCCTGTGCAGCTTGTTAAAATCCTGTATGCGAGGAACGATTATCTGAGCGAATTTTCCTGTGTCATCTAGTAACCAGCCTTGACCTTGATTGCAAAATTCGTTATTAAACGCT
The DNA here is from genome assembly GCA_031271685.1 of Eubacterium sp. Lineage (GTDB taxonomy): Bacteria > Bacillota > Clostridia > Oscillospirales > Ruminococcaceae > Ruminiclostridium_E. The sequence goes on from JAISVH010000043.1 coordinate 8,564, forward strand.
GCATACTCATTGAATCCAACCATACGAGCAGCTTCTGGCGATATTCTCCCCAGCCCTACAGTCGTTGTTAAATTTTCTCTGAATCCTGACAGGAAACTAGCATCAGGACGTTGGAGGGAAACTAGCGCATGGGTGTTATAAGCTCTACCTTGACTGGTAATGGAGAATAATTCAGACATAGCTTGTTTAGCTACCTTTTGCGTCTCCTTATCAGCTTCAAGGGTTCGTAAAAACGAACTCCATTCTTCAAGAACAATTATCCGGGGACTGTAAGATTCCGCGTCAGCGTCGGTCATTCTTTCCGTGAACTCACGAAAAAATTCATGCAAGCCTCTTGAACAATCAACATGCTCGAAGTACCTCGCACCGTCTACATTTCGTAAAAATCTATAATCAAACGCCTTTCCGTCGCATATCGTAACGCGCGCGCCCGGTATAGAAGCGCACCGCCCTACTATTGTCTTAACTAAGACGGATTTCCCGGAATTGCTTGCTCCGAAGACAAGCCAAGAAGCCGAAGAGAGCGAAAGCGTATGATAAAATTTTACTCCGGCATCCCAAAGAGGCTTGTCCAGCGCAACATTGATTTTTAGATTATCAGAACTCATTGTCAGTGGGTATAGCAATAGGACGTGACGGTCTTCTGCTATCTTTAACGTGTTTTTCTGCTTGCGCGTTATCAACAAAGGCACAATCTAACCGGTAGTGCGTACCCAAATCTATACCACTAACAATGGTGATTATTGCTTCATTATTAAAGAACCCATAAGGAACGCCAAAGACTTTTCCTAGACGTAATCTGCTGTTAATTTCTGATTGCAGGCGCTGTATGATAATTTCTTTCTGTTCTTCATCAGCACTAGAAGCCGCGCCGGTATTTTGATTCTTTTTTGTTAAAAATAACTGAACTAATTTTACACCGCATGAATTAATAAACGACTTTCCAAGTATCTCGTACTCGCGTTCAGGGTTAATCGGTTTTACGGCAATATCGTGATGTATCGCGTTTACTACATCAACTAAACACGCTCCAATAACGATTTGAAATGGTGTGCGCTGTTGCGGCGGCGTGATGGGTCTACTAGGAAGAAGAAAAAAAATAATAACTGCAATTCCTAGTAGCGTTGGAAAAACAAACTTAAAAAACAATACCAAACCTATAACCATTGTTAAAAACACAACTGAGGCTATAGCAATGTTTACCGGCCTTTTTTTTAGCCACTTCCTAAATGTTTCAAATATTTTCTTAATCCTGTCTATCATTTTATTCATCTCCCTAAATCGGAGCATTGGGCGGTTTTATACCGCCCATTCTCCGTATTTTTTTTGTTACCTTTTGATTGATTTCTCAGCAGGCATTGTAGTTCTTGCCGGTGCAGGTGAAACCGGCGTACTTGCCTTAGTCACCGGCTGGCTGGAAGTAGCCTTCATCACCTTAATGGGCCTGCCCTTCCGATTGTACAAAATGCTAATATTGTCACCGGGCATAATCTCCGGTAATTCAAAGCCGTCCTTCAAGAATAAGCCTTCGGCTTTCATACCTTCAATGCCGTCCTCAGAGTAGGCTATAAAGAGCTTGTTTCCTTTTATAACGTCCCCTGCGTCCGTCTTAAAATCTATCTTCTGCACACCCAATACTTTTGACACGTTGTTTTCATCCATGTTGATTTTTCTCCCTTCTGGGTTTTATTTTTTTTGCACTGTGTTAGCGGGTCTGGCTAACTCACATTCTCCTCTTCTTATTTCAACAGGTTAGTGCTTAACCGCTGTTGATATACTGAGTATACAAGCCGCTTGTCCTAAATCACTTCCGCTAACGAAAAAGTTTTTTAATCGCTTATGTATTTATATCCGCGCCTATGAATAGTTTCGATAGCAATATCACGCACGTACATAATGTCATTGCGTATAGTTTTATCACTTACGTTAAAGAGCTTAGATAAATCCTTACTGCTTACAATCTCGTTTGGGTGATTCCTAAAATATTGCGATAAACGCTTTCTTCGGTCTTCCACATTTTTTTCCATCTCATTTAACGGAACTTGGGGATTATCCCCCGCCTTATATATTCCACGAAAACATCTAACCAGACACCCAGCCTTTACAAGCTCTTTAAGATAAAGATGTGTAGTGTTATTGGATATACCATACGTTTCCATGATTTCTTTAGGCGTAATTTTTTTAACTTTACGAATATCCTGAACTATCTTTACTTTTAACTCATAACTTTTTAAGTCTACGAACTCGGCTACTCTCGTAGTTTTACTAGTGTTTCTCATTCTGACGCCCCCATATATTTTTTGGAGCCGCGAAAACGGCTCACCTATATGGGCTTGGCTATCTTTTTTTGAGATTTGGACGTTTTGTTATGATTCCAACTGAAATGCTTGCAGGTTTATGTTTAAAAGTTTTTTATAATTTTCATTCAAATATTACATTTATGTTACGCGGCTGAAATGCTTGAAATGCTTGCAGGCTTGCATTTCAGAAATGTAAATTTTATGTGAACAGGCTTTTGAGCTTTGAATAAAAAAAGGCGGCAAGGAAAAATATCCCTTACCGTCTCTACTCGTTTTTTATAATAAATGTAAAAGAAATCGCACATGACTATTAGGTTGCGCTATGGTAAAATAATTTTGGTAAGTGTGAAACACAAATTTTAAAAGCGGGAGGAACGAAATAATGAAGGGTTTGAAAAAGACAGTGTTAGCCGTGTGTATGGCGGTAGTGTTAGGGCTTTGGCTTGTCCCGGTTAGTGCGCTGGCATCCGAAGCAGTAAAGACTGTGGAGATTACGATAGACGGTGAGCCGTTTACGCAGGACAGCACGACAGGCTTTGCCGTAGTAAAGGTTGATTCCCCAATAGTTCCGTTACCTCTCTTAAGGGGCGTTCTAGAGTCATTGGGGATTAAGTTTGAGTGGCAAGCTGACGGCGATTACCTTATTACGCTGACTAAGGGCGATAAAAAGGTATACCATCAGCGAGGTAAGTCAGTGACCTCTGCTGATAATCCGTACAATGAGGGCGGCGCGAAGGAAATCCTTGCCACCGGCAATGTACCCTCTTATCATGACATCAAAGCTAACACTTTAATGATAGACCTCCGTCTTATTCTCGATTCTTTCGCTTCTGAGGGCATATCGGTTGAATGGTTACGTACTTCCCCCGAAACCGCAGGCACAGTTGCCATTTATATCAACTCCCCCGACCCGGTTGCTTATGTCACGCCTGAAAGGCCCGAACCGGAATCAACAACGGAAAACGGTGACGAGATTATATGGCTTGACGAGAACACATCAGTGAATAAGACCAAGCTGCTTAA
>JAISVH010000076.1 GCA_031271685.1 Eubacterium sp.
CAAATAAAAATAAAAAGTCCGCAGGTTGCTATTACCAGTATGCCTCATAGGGCATTCAGCTAAACCAAATCTTAGAAAGGAAACGGTGTGATTTAGCTATGAATATATCATACCAGATAAATATGACCGTAAAAGATATTGCAAATCTGCTTTCATGTAAAATTTTGTGCGGTGGTAAAAATTTAGATCAGGAGATACACACCGCCTGCGGATCGGATCTAATGAGCGATGTGTTGGCTTTTGTAAAAAATCAGGCGGTTTTACTTACCGGACTTTTAAATCCGCAGGTGATAAGAACCGCCGAGATGATGGATATTATCTGTATAGTCTTCGTGCGTGGAAAAACGCCAAGTGAAGAAGTCGTGTCTCTTGCCGGCGGCCGCGACATAGTCGTGCTTTCAACAGATTTTTGTATGTTTGAGGCATGCGGGAAGCTGTATTCAAATGGGCTCAAGGGGGGAAATATGAAATGAGCGCCTTATCGCTGAAATTTGATATCCCGGGCGACGATTTTACAAGGGCGGGAGAAGCCAGCTCCGCTATTAAGAAAAAATTAAAACAGATGGGTTTATCGCCCAATGTTATTAGGAATATATCTATAGCCGCCTATGAGGGCGAAATCAACGCAGTGATCCATGGAGGAGCTAATTTAAAGAAAACTGATCATGTGCAGCCCACTTGCGGAATAATTACCGTTTTAATTGACGAAAAAGAGGTCACTGTTATAATTGAGGATTCAGGGAAGGGAATATACGACATAGAAAAAGCAATGCAAGAAGGCTTTACAACCGCCCCCGATGAAATCCGCTCTCTTGGGTTTGGGGCAGGCATGGGCTTGCCCAATATGAAAAAATATTCCGATGAAATATACGTTCAGTCTGAAGTAGGGGTAGGTACAAAAGTGACTATGAAGTTTTATTTATAACCGCGTTTATGTTCCACGCCTCTTAGGCGGCGGATTCCATGCTGACTATATTCCGTTTAATATTTATAAAATTTAAAGTTAAACAAGGACTGCGCTGTTTGCGAACAGCGCCCGCAACACGCACGTTGCGGAATCCCTTTTAATTAAAAAATACTAAGGCAATACCGTGCAACTCTGGCGTGCAAAGCACGCAGTCGGATTTTTAGTCAAACTAGGCAACTTTGCCGCGAATATCCGTTGATATTCAAGGCAAAATTAACGAATCTTGGCGAGAAATACGCAAGTGATTTGTGCGTCAAGCCGTTAAGCGTGAGTAGTGCGGTGTTGCCTTAAGTATTTTTTAAGTTAAATGACTATACGTCAGCGGCGGGCGATTTTCAATCCCCCACTATAGTTAATTTACTATAACGCTTGTTAAAACACTGGAGGCGGCTCCTCCGCAGATGTTTGAAAATAGTATTATAAGAGAGGTGGGTTATGGACAAATTTTTTCATTCAGTATATCTTGATCCTGAGCTTTGCAAGGGATGTATAAATTGTTTGAAGCGCTGTCCTACTGAGGCGATACGGGTTCGTAAGGGTAAAGCAAGCATAACAAAAGAATATTGCATAGACTGTGGAGAATGCGTAAGGATTTGCCCCCACCATGCCAAAAAATCAGCCACAGACCCTTTAGAGATAATTAAAAATTATAAATATAAGGTGGCGCTTCCTCCTCCTTCGCTTTATGCGCAGTTTAACAATCTAGAAGACAAGTCGCTAGTATTAAACGCGTTAATCGCCCTTGGGTTTGACGATGTTTTCGAGGTGGCCGCCGCCGCCGAAATAGTCTCTGAAATGACAAGAAACCTTATAAGCAAAAATAAGTCGGGACTTCCCATAATTTCATCCGCTTGTCCGGCGGTAGTAAGATTGATTCGCGTGAGATTTCCGAACCTTATTGATTTTATCTCCCCGCTTGCATCACCCATGGAGATAGCCGCCGAACTGGCGGCGAAAAACGCCATAAAAAAAACCGGGTTGGATAGGACGGAAATAGGAATAGTTTTTATCACACCGTGCCCGGCAAAATATTCCGATATCTACAGCCCGCTGAGAAAAGAAAAATCCGGAGTTGACTGTGCTGTCGCCATGAGCGAAATATACCCTAAACTTGTACACTATATGAAAAAATTATTTAACGATGAGATGTTTTTAAGGCAATATCGTGAAGATATAAGTGTGGCCGGAAAAATAGGCATAAGCTGGGGGCGCCGCGGCGGTGAAGCCAGCGGTTTGCTGATCGACAATTTTTTAGCCGCGGATGGAATTGAAAACGTTATAAAGGTGTTAGAGGATCTAGAGGACGACAAGCTTAAAAATTTACCTTTTATTGAGCTTAATTCTTGCAATGGTGGATGCGTCGGCGGCGTACTCACCGTGGAAAATCCTTATATCGCAAAAGTTAAGCTTAACGCTATTAGAAAATATCTTCCGGTTTCAGGGTCTCACCTAAAAAACCTTAAAGAACCTGAATGCGCTTTCAGCAAAGGAAAGATAAAGTTTTTGCCTGTGTATAATCTTGGAGATACCGTTGCAGAGTCAATACAAATCATGCAAAAGGCAGATATACTTATGGAAATTCTGCCAGGCCTTGACTGCGGATGCTGCGGTGCGCCAACCTGCCGTGCACATGCCGAAGACGTGGCGCGCGGCATTGCTAGTGAAAGCGACTGCATACACATCCTTAGAAAATATATAGGAAATTTCACTGATAAGCTTAAAAATATAAATGATGATTGGACAAATTAACATGACGATAAAACAATTGATCGAAAAAGTTCCCAAGTTTGAAGCAATATGCAAAGCCGACTTTTCGCGCGAAATAAAATCGGTTTATTGCTGCGACCTGCTAAGTATAGTAATGGGGCGCGCCCCGGCGGATTGCGCTTGGGTAACCGTTATGGGCAATTTAAATTCTGTCGCGGTTGCCGTCCTTGCGGATATATCTCTCATTGTTATCGCGGAAAATTCATCTATTGACGAAAGCGCGCTCGCTAAGGCGCAAATAAAAGAGATAAACATGATAAAAACTTGTCTTCCAATATTCGACGCGGCAAAACTGATAGATGAGGGGCTGTCCGCAAATGATTGAGGTAAGCTATGATTTGCATATACACTCATGCCTATCGCCTTGCGGCGCCGATGAGTCCACCCCTTCAAACATAGCAGGGCTAGCTTCTTTATTGGGCCTTGATGTTATAGCTCTTACCGACCACAACACCGCTAAAAATTGCCCGGCTCTATTTGACGCAATAAAATCCTTAGGGGCTGATGTGCTTCCCATTGCGGGTATGGAACTGACCACCGAAGAAGAAATACATGTCATTTGTCTTTTCCCGACACTGGAAAAAGCGATGGAGTTTGACGAACATGTTTTTAAGAGATTGTTGCCAATAAAAAACAATCCGGATATATATGGCTCACAGTATGTTATGGACGGAGAAGACAATATCATCGAAACTGTGGAAAAAAGCCTGATTAACGCCACAAATATAGGGATTTATGAGTTAAAAAATTTGATATATCCACTGAGAGGTATATTTATTCCCGCTCATATTGAACGCGCGGCTTTCAGCCTTATTTCAACGCTTGGCGCCGTGCCGGGCGACTGCGGGTTTGATACGTTGGAGATCCGCTCAACGATTGCGGTGAACAATTTAAAGTCAACTTATCCACATGTTAATAATTGTTATATTGTTCATAACAGTGACGCTCACAGGCTGGAAGATATTTCACTGCCAAAAAATAGATTATCGGTAAAAGAAAAAACAGTGTCTTGCGTATTGGAGACACTGTCTGATAATTATAAACGGTTCCTTTAAAATTTTATTTATCGTCTGTTTTTTTCTTTGTAATTCCCATGCCAACAAGATCTTGATAGTTTTCAAATTCGTCGTCGCTTTGTGGCGGAGCGCTTAACAAGCCGGTGCACTCCGAGGCTAATGCGGCGGATGATATTTCGGAAAAAATCCTCTCTTTGGGCAAATTATCATCCGGCTTATTCTTCTTTGGTTTATATCTCATATTTTTATCCCTTGTAATTTTTCAAAACGTTCAAACATCTGCGTTAGATCCCCTTTAAGTGTTTGAACAAGCAGCAAATTAACTTCCATACTTACGCAACTTGCTATAATATTATCACCATATATTTTTTATTTATACTTATAGCTGATCAGTATAAAAACGCTAAATGCTTTTTTAAGACGTGGCATGCGTCTCGTGCCGCCGAAGGCGGCTTTATCTTGCTGCATAATCAGCTGCGCACCTTAAGTTTGCCAACGGGCTTTGTCCGCTGTTTTAAAAAACCTTTAGGCTTTTTAAATTGACTGACTATATCTCAAATAAAAGTATAACCGCGTTTATGTCCCCCGCCTCTTAGGCGGCGGGTTCCATGTTGACTATATAGTTATTAACTATAGCTTGTTAAAACACTGTAAGCGGCCCCGCCGCAGATGTTTGAAATTGAGGTTAGAAAATGCTAACGGACTGTTAATCGAACAGCCCGTTAGCATTAATTTTATTTAAGTTACCGTGACTTTTATATTTGTGCTTACACCTTTATTTGACTTTATGCTTATTGTAGCCGTGCCCTTTTTAACGCCGGTTACCGTACCGCTGTTGCTCACCCTGGCAACAGAAGAATTAGAAGTTGAATAAGTAAGCTTGCTGGTAGAAGGTCCTTTGCTTGTCTTTATAGAATAAGATGAACCCGCCTTTAACGATTTAGCAGCGCCGTTTGTTACGCTGACAAAAGGTTTTCTAGCCGTCAGTTTTGCGGTTGAGGAAATACCTCCCGAAGTAACGGCGGTAATCTGAACGGAACCGGTTCCTACAACAGTTACAACTCCAGTTTTTGAAACCTTGGCTATATTAGGGTTGCTTGACGACCAGTTGATCGTATCAGTATTGATTGAAGGAGATTTTGAACTCTTTAAGGTGTATGCGCTTCCGGTATAAATAGTACCGCTAGTATTGTTAAGATAAAAGCTTGTCACCGGGTTGCTTGAGTTTTTGACCGTAACAGTGCAGTTGACCTTTTCTCCTTTGGAGTTGGTAATCGCGATGGTCGCTGTCCCCGGATTTACCGCCTGAATACGACCGCTTGTAAACACACGGCAGATATTTCTGCTAGTTGTGGTGCGTTTAAGACCGGATGTATCTATATCGGTAGTAAGATAGGCGCTAGCCCCGGGATTTAAGGTGATCTCCGAATAGTTAATATACGAAGTGTTTACTTCGGGATCAGGTTCTTCATCATAAACTCCTGAAGCGTTTGGAGTCGAAACCGTAGTGGATGGCGTGGATGCGGTCGTTGACCCGGCACTATCATTAAAAGTCAGCTGCAGCCGCCTAAAGCCATTATCAATGGTGGTTCCGGTCACCCTAAAGTTTTCAAAAATAATATCGCTGCCATATCTTTGTGAGTTTACGGAATCATAAAAATATGATGAGGGAATGTTTTCAAAAACCACCTTACGGTCTCCCCTGTTGGCTATAGCTTGCATATTCATCGTATTTATATCGGTTCTAAAAGAAAATACCGTTGTGCTGCTTACATAATTTTCAAAATCAACCGTCAGTCTGAAATCACTGCCATTTTTAATCTTTGATTTTTGGGCCTGAGTAAACCCAAAACCATTTCCGCCCTCTAAATAATCTTTAACTGTAATTGTTGAACCGGAATATAATACGGCTTCGTTATCCACTTCAACAACTCTTACGCTGTATATTTGAAGAGTTTCGGTTCTGGTGTTTGCAAGGCTAGCGGCATAGACAGTCATGGTAATTTGCTGCGGAAATGCGTAATGCCCCATAGGAATATGCAAATCATACTCCGGATGATCCTGACCGTCGCCTATTACCATTTTTCCCGTCCAAATAAACCTGTTTGTGGGACCCGGCGTAAATCTGTTTTCTCCGCCGAAAATATCGCATCTGACATAACTTGAAGTCAATTCGTTACCTTGAAAAGTCGACTCAACTATCTTTCCGTAATGACGCTCTTCATAATCATCTTCCACACTAAAAGTTTGACCTTCATATGCAGAAACCGTAATAGAATCACCTTGTGCAAAATTAATAAACGCTGTCGCATCGGCCATTATCTCAATCGCATAGCTTACGTCGCCGCCGTTAGAAAAAGTTAATATTTCCGCAGCCAATGACGGCAAAACTAACGATGACAGGGCTATTATAGCCGAAAGAGCAACGCTTGTTATTTTTTTAAATTTCATTTATTATCCCTCCATAAAATTTAATTAATTATAATTTTATAACCGCATTCGTGTCCCCGCCCCTTAGGCGGCGGGTTATAATCGTTTAACTTTAAATTTGATAAGTTTAAAGTTAAAAGAGGATTGCACTGTTTGAGGACAGCGCCCGCGACTCGCACGCTGCGGAACCCCTTTAACTTAAAAAATATCAAAAAATAATAGCGTGAAAGCTGCAGTTAATCTTCACAAACGGATTTACTGCAAAATATCATGCGTTTTTGCAGAAATTATTTTTGTTTGTTTTCAAGTTAATTTAATATAACGCTTGTTAGAACATTTGACGCGACTCCGCCGCAGATGTTTTAACAAATAATATTATAACTTGTTTTGCAAGCAATTGCAATAGTAATTGTATACATATTTTTTTTCGCTATTTCTACAAATTAAATGCAACCTATTTTGCATTAATTATAGAAACAGCTTTTTTTCCGATATCCTTACGGTAATGCATACCATTAAAACTAACTTTTTCCACCGCATTATATGCTCTTTTAACAGCTTCTGACAGCGTTTTATCTAAAGCCGCGGCCCCAAGCACCCTACCCCCGGCGGTAAAAAATCTTCCGTCTTTAAATTTTGTTCCTGAATGATAAATTGAAACATCCGGAATGCTGTCAATATCTCCGCCGTCATTCAAACCGTTAATAACAACGCCCGTTTCGTAGCTGTTTGGATAACCTTCGCTTGCCAGTATTACACAAGCCGCTGACATGTCTTTAAAACGCACCTCTAAACTATCGAGTTTTTCATCGTGCACCGCTTCAATAATGTCAAGCAGATCGGTTTCCAAAAGAGGTAAAATTACCTGAGCTTCGGGATCTCCAAATCGACAATTATACTCAATTACTTTTGGACCATCCGAAGTCAGCATCAAACCAAAATATATACAACCCTTAAACCGACGTCCCTCGCTTAAAAGTCCGTCTATCGTAGGCCTTATTATTTTACTTTCTACAATTTGGGCCGTTTCATGGGTATAAAACGGACTGGGCGCTATTACGCCCATACCTCCGGTATTAGGTCCCTCATCGTTGTCTAACGCGCGCTTGTGGTCTGTGCTCGCTATCATTGGACGGACTGTTATGCCGTCTGTGAATGCAAGCACGGTAATTTCCGGTCCTTCAAGGCACTCCTCAATTATAATTCCCTTATCCCCAAATTTTTTTCCGGTCAGCATAAAATTTATGGCGTCTTCCGCCTCAATAAAGTCTTTAGCAACCGTTACTCCTTTGCCAAGGGCTAAACCATCGTATTTTATGACCGTAGGAAACGAATTTTGCGACTTAATGTAATCTATCGCTTTTTCAGCCTCGCCAAACTCTTTATATTCTGCCGTGGGTATATTATGGCGTTTCATAAAAGCTTTAGAAAAAACCTTGCTCCCTTCGATAACCGCGGCATTTTTACGGGGACCAAATGTTTTAAAGCCTTCCGACTCTAGCGCATCTACCATGCCCATTACTAACGGGTCGTCCGGCGTGACAAAAACATAATCAGCGCTTATTTCTTTTGCCAAAGAGATAATATTAACAATATCTGTCGCTTTAACGTCATGAACTTCCGCGATTTTTGAGATACCCGCGTTACCCGGCGCCGCATGAATCTCGCTCACTCTTGCCGATTTTTTTAAGGCTTTGCAGACTGCATGCTCACGTCCTCCTCCGCCAACTACCAATACTTTCATTTTACCTCCATTTTGTGTTTATATTGTGTTAATTAGAAGTTAAGAGTTAGTAATAAGAAATCAATGATGAAATAACCTCATTCCGGTGAACGCCATTACCATACCATACTTGTCACAAGTTTTTATCACATGGTCGTCGCGTATAGATCCTCCGGGCTGAGCTATATATTTTACCCCGCTCTTAAACGCTCGTTCGATGTTGTCGCCAAACGGAAAAAACGCATCCGATCCTAGCGAAACACCGTTCAAGGTGTTCAGCCATTCCCTCTTTTCATAAGATGTGAAAATTTCAGGTTTTTCTTTAAAAATATTCTGCCACGCACCGTCGGATAAAACGTCGTTATAATCTTCTCCTATGTATGAATCTATAGCGTTATCCTTTTCAGCCGCCTTTAAATGACTTAGAAATTTAAGCGAGAGCGCTTTCGGCGATTGTCTTAGATACCAGTTATCCGCCTTATTACCTGCAAGCCTTGTGCAGTGTATCCTTGACTGCTGCCCCGCACCGATGCCGACGGCCTGTCCGCCGCAAGCGTATACTACCGAATTTGACTGTGTGTATTTGAGCGTGACGAGTGAAACTATCAAATCCATTTTGGCATTGTCCGGCAGGTTTTTATTGTCGGTGACAATGTTGCCTAAAAGCACGTCAGTTATTGTCAATTCATTTCTTCCCTGTTCAAATGTAATTCCAAAGATCTGCTTCCTCTCAACTGATTCCGGAACATATTCCGACTCGATCATTATAATGTTATAATTTCCGCCGCGCTTTGCCTTTAATATTTCAAGAGCCTCAGGATCATAGCCCGGGGCTATTATCCCGTCGCTTACAAGACCTGAAAGCATTTTTGCCGTACTTAAGTCACAAATGTCAGACAACGCGACAAAATCTCCGAAGCTTGACATTCTGTCCGCCCCGCGTGCCCTTGCGTAAGCGCAGGCGACCGGCGATAATTCACACTCCTCCGCCCAATAAATTTTCTTTAAAACATCGGATAATGGCAGACCTACCGCCGCCCCGGCAGGCGACACATGCTTAAATGAGGCCGCTGCGGGCAGCCCTGTCGCGGCTTTAAGCTCTTTTACTAGCTGCCAACCGTTTAAAGCATCCATAAAGTTTATATACCCAGGCTTGCCGTTAAGAACTTCTATGGGCAGTTCTCCATATTCTTTAAATATCCTTGCCGGCTTTTGATTTGGATTACACCCGTATTTTAATTCCAATTCTCTCATTTAATCACCATTATTCTTATTTAATATTCCGCTCTCATATTTCCCTGTTTTAACATCAATAAAACGTGTATATAAAGAGATTTTATTTTCAATATTCATGCTGTCCCAAATTACTCTCATGAATTCGTTTATATTGCCGCTTATCTCTACTGACCGCGGTTCACCCACAAAACCGGGCAAAGGATTGCCATTGCCGCTATAGGTATGAATAAAATGCCCTTTCCCCTTAATTGGATTGTTATATGCAAAATTAAAGCGCTGTACCGAATCAGGGCATCCTCCGTCAGTTTTTATTATAGAAAGCGCGTAATTAAAGCCGCAAGCGCTTTTGTCATTCAAATGTACTATCCCTGAAATCCGCGGCGTATAGTTTGGCTTATCCGGCTCGAATTCACGCATCCTGAGCGCCTGCTCAAAAGTCATCTGCCTGTCCATGCAGTCATATATAGTATCAGTATGATCTCCATTAGAGACTATTGTTTTATTTCCCAAAGCCCTTACGGCATTATAAATTATAAGCGACGGATCGCTCAACTTCGAGGGTTCATGTGCTTGTGTGCGGACTATGCCATTTAATTCGGAAAATATCCGGTTGCGTGAATTTTCGCTTCTGCCCATTATAAAATAAGCTATCACCGCACATTCACCGCTGTTATCCCTGCCGATAATTATTCCTCTGCCGGGGTAATCGTTAATTTTTAACATTTCTTCAATTTTTGACATTTCAATATACCTCTGAAAAAACTTTATTTCCGTTGACCTTTAGTTTATCATCACAAAACAACTCTACCGCTCTTGGCAATATAACGTGCTCGGCTTCAGTCATTATTCGCGCCTGAAGCGTTTCAGGCGTATCGTTTTGTTTTACCTCCACTGCCTTTTGCAATATTATCGGGCCGGCATCGCAAACCTCGTTTACAAAGTGAACTGTAGCGCCGGACACTTTTACGCCTTTTTCTAATGCGGCTTCATGAACTTTTAACCCATAATACCCTTTGCCACAAAAACTAGGTATCAGTGAAGGATGAACATTTATCATCCTATTTTTAAATTCCTTGCAGACACATTCATCCAATATAACCATAAACCCCGCGTAAACTATCAAATCCGCATTATCATAACGAAATATTTTCAGCAGGTCTAAGCTATAACTTCTTGAATCGCCGTATTTCTTTCTATCAACAACTTTAGTTTTAATTCCTGCGGCTTCGGCGCGTTTTAAAGCATAGGCTTGCGGGTTTGAGGAAATAACACGAATTATCCGCCCGCTTTGGTTTTCTCCCGCCCACCCGGCATCAATAAGAGATTGAAGATTTGTCCCGCCGGATGAAACCAATACTATTATGTTTTTCATATCAGGATTATCCCATCGTCACATTTTATAATTTCCCCAACGCAAAAGGCTTTTGTTCCGCTTTCTTCAAGTATTGCCACAGCTCGATCCGCATCGTTTTTTGACACCGCGCAAACCATTCCTAGCCCCATATTGAACGTATTGTACATATCCCGCTCGCTTATTCCTCCTTTTTCCTGCAAAACCTTAAAAATTTCTGGAGTTTCATAGGCGCTCCGGTTTATTTTGGCGCTATACCCCTTGGGCAAAACCCTGGGAATATTCTCGTAAAAGCCGCCGCCCGTAATATGAGCTATCGCTTTTACGCTGATTTTTGATATAAGGTTCAAAACAGGCTTTACATATATTTCGGTCGGAACCAAAAGTTCTTCTGCCAAAGTTTTTCCGTTCGGCAGCTTATCTTCTAAAGCTTCGCGGCTGTTAATGTCAAAAATCTTTCGTATCAGAGAAAACCCGTTGGAATGTACTCCGCTTGAGGCTAACCCGACAAGCACATCACTCGCTTCAATCTTGCTATTATCTATGATCTTACTTTTATCCACAATACCGGTGCAATATCCGGCGACATCATATTCGTCTTCGGCGTAAAATCCCGGCATTTCAGCGGTCTCACCGCCTATTAAAGCGCAACCTGCCTTAACGCAGCCATCGGCAACGCCCTTAACTATTTTGGCAATCCTCTCCGGCTCATTTCGGCCACAGGCAATATAGTCCAAAAAATAAAGAGGTTTTGCTCCACAACATATAACATCGTTAACACACATCGCAACCGCGTCGATACCTATTGTGTCATGCTTGTCAAGCAAAAATGCCAACTTAAGCTTAGTGCCGACCCCATCTGTGCCTGAAACCATCACAGGCTCACTTATACCGGTCAAGTCAAGCTGAAACAGACCGCCAAATCCCCCTGCCCCATCCAAAACACCGGGAATTTTTGTTCGGCCGATATGTTCCTTAAAAAGTTCGACCGATCTATACCCAGCCATAACGTCCACACCCGCCGCTTTATAGCTTTCAGAATAACTATTTTTCATCTTTTCCTCCTGTTTATACTTATCTTAACTATAACAAATCTTTTGTTTATATAGAAATAAATTTTATGCGAACTCTCAATAGATAAGCGCCGTCTCAATGCACCGCACACTATTTAATCACTGAGACAATTTCAGGATGAATTTATCTTTCGGCTTCTCATCAGGAACATCAACAGGATATTCTCCGGTAAAGCATCCGACGCAAAAACCGCATCTAGCATTTTCGGCCATTTTTGATACGCCCTCGACGCTTAAATATCCCAAGCTGTCCGCTCCTATCTTGTCCTTTATCCCTTCAATGCTCATTTGACAAGCAATAAGGTTTTCGCGACTGTCAATATCCGTCCCGAAATAACAGGGATTTTTAAACGGAGGCGAAGATATCCTAACATGAACCTCCAACGCTCCCGTCTCGCGGAGCAGCTTGACTATCCTTCCGCAGGTAGTGCCCCTGACTATGCTGTCGTCTATCATAACCACGCGCTTTCCTTTTATCGCTTCACTTACCGGATTAAGCTTTATTTTCACTGAATCCTCGCGCATTCCTTGCGCCGGCTGGATAAAGGTTCGCCCAACATATCGATTCTTTACAAAGCCGGTCCCATACGGTATGCCCGACTCCAGCGAAAAACCCATCGCAGCGTCTAAGCCGCTGTCCGGCACACCTATTACTATATCCGCATTCACCGGATGCTCTTTAGCCAAAAACCTCCCCGCATTAACGCGCGACTGCTGAACCGACGCCCCCTCTATAACACTATCAGGCCTGGCAAAATAAACATACTCAAACACACATATATTACTTTTGCTTTCACAGTGTGTGCGCACGCTCCTAACACCTTCAGAATTAATTATAACGATCTCCCCGGGGTCTATATCTCTTAAAAACTTGGCCGAGATACTGTCTAAAGCGCAGCTTTCACTTGCTACAACATATCCCTCGTTGTTAGGTAACTCGCCCAAACAAAGCGGACGAAAACCATGCGGGTCACGAACTGCAATAAGTTTTTTGGGAGACATTAATATAAGAGAATACGCTCCTTTCAATCGATACATTGCCTTTTCGACCGCCTGTTCGATTGAGCCGCTAATCAACCTCTGCTCGGTAATGGCATAGCTTATTACCTCAGAATCGCTAGTGGAATGGAATATTCCTCCGTTAAGCTCATACTCTTCACGGAGCTTTAACGAATTTACGAGGCTTCCGTTATGGGCAATAGTCATTGGTCCCTTAATGTGGCGCACCACCATAGGCTGTGAGTTTTGAGGAGTGGCATGTTCGCTCGCGGCGTATCTAACGTGTCCAACCGCCATTTTCCCGGAACCCAGCTTCAACAGTGTTTCTTTATCAAACACTTCGTTTACAAGCCCCAATTCTTTTTTATAATTGAACACCCCGCGATCGTTTACAACAATGCCGCAACTCTCCTGTCCGCGGTGCTGCAGCGCATAAAGCGCGAAATAAGCCGATACCGCCACACTCGACCGCTCTTTAGTGTAAATGCCAAAAATACCGCATTCTTCGTGTAAAGAATTAAACATAGATCACTCTCCTAAAAGGCGTTTCATAATCTCTTTATACGCATCCTCTTCTCCGCCAAGGTCACGCCTAAAACGGTCTTTGTCAAGCTTTTCGCCGGTAACGCTGTCCCAGAAACGGCAAGTGTCAGGTGATATCTCATCAGCTAACACAATGACTCCGTCGGACGTTTTTCCAAATTCCAGTTTAAAGTCGATAAGCTCTATGTTTAAATCTTTTAAGTATTCGGTTAAATACTTATTAATTTTAAGAGAATAGTCTGAAATCAGTTCAAGTTCGTTTTCCGTCGCCCATTTCATTGCAAAAATATGATATTGGTTAACCATTGGGTCACCCAAATCATCGTCCTTATAACAAAATTCCAGTATTGTTCTCGAAAGCTTTTCTCCTTCGGGACGACCGACTCGTTTCGCCAAAGACCCGGCTATAATATTACGAACGATAACCTCCAACGGAATTATGTCAACCTTTTTAACTATGGTTTCGCGGTCTGAAATCTCCTCGACAAAATGCGTGGGTATTCCTTTTTTCTCAAGCATTTTCATTAGATGATTGGTTACTTTATTATTTATTATCCCTTTTTCGTTGATCGTCCCCTTCTTTTCGCCGTTAAAAGCTGTCGCATCATCTTTATAGTCGACAATTACAAAATCATAGACATCTGTTTCAAAGACTTTTTTTGCTTTTCCCTCATAGATTTGTTCAAGTTTTTTCATTTTCTTCTCCTTTATTTCCTGTTTATTTTTATTGCCCAAAGCCCTTTACAGTTCTCAAATCTCGTCATATACGGCGCTAAAGTATAGGCGGCGGGTGATTTTCAATCCACCGCTATAGTTTAATTTACTATAACGCTTTTCAAAACACTGGAAGCGGCTCCACCGCAGACGTTTGAATTAGCTATAAAAATAAATGATCCGACTTTATATAAAAAAGCCGTTTAATCTGTCTTTTTTAGCGTTTCCCGGCTCCTTACGGTTTTACTTGAACTCAGACAATATCTTTTTATCCGCTTCAATATTTTTTTCACGCTGAGTTATTTTAAAGCTTAAAAGCTTGTCCCTTAGATTTTCATCGCTTAAAGCCAAAATTTGGAGAGCCAAGTGCGCCGCGTTCACTGCTCCATCTATAGCGACTACCGCCACCGGTACACCGGGCGGCATCATTACAGACGACAGCAGAGCGTCTACCCCTTCAAGCGTCTTTGACTTTATCGGTATGGCAATAACCGGCAGAATCGTATTTGCCGCCACAGCGCCCGCCAAATGCGCCGCCATACCGGCCGCCGCAATGATGACTCCATATCCGTTAGATGCGGCGGATTTAGAAAATTCAGCCACCAAATCAGGCGAGCGGTGAGCTGACATCACCCGCATAGTCACCTGAACGCCAAACTCCTTTAAAACATCATAAGCTTTGCAGACAACCGTCAGATCACTGTCGCTGCCCATTATAATAGCTGCTTTTTTCATGGATTTCATTTATTTCTCCTTAATTAAAATGGCAATTGTATTATCAGTGGAATAGTCAGCATAGATAAAAGCGTCGCCACGGCGAAAATTTCTGACGCATAAACGCCATCTTTGTCATAGCGTATTGCCAGCACGGTGCAGAGCGTCGCGGTAGGGCATGCGCAAGCCGTAAGGTGAACGCTCATTATCAGACCGTCACGGGGAAGCGATAAAAACACAAAGTAAAGCAAAAGAGGGATTATTATCAATTTTATTATTGACACATAATAGATCTTTATATTCTTGGCGACCTTTTTAAAGTCAGCCTGGACTATTGTGCCTCCGGCCGCAAGCATAGCGCTCGGCATAGTCATTCCGGCCAATAGTTCTATTGTGCTAAGCGGAACTTCCGGTATCGGAATTTTAAACGCATAAAAGATAAAACCTAAAAAAATCGCATAAATCATAGGAGAATTAACTGTTTTAAGCAGTGATTTAAAAGAAGCGTTGCCGCTTATCATAGCTACTCCATAAGTCCAGGTCACAAGATTATTGACGGCGATGAACGCCGCCAAAAAAAACACGCCTTCGTCTCCAAATATTCCTCGCACCAACGGTATGCCCATAAAACCACAGTTGCTTAGCACTGCCGAAACACGTTCTATCGATTGCTTTTCCCTATCCTTATTGCGCACAAAAAGAGTTGCGCCGGCAATAACCACAATATAAACAACGCCCGCCAACAAAAGAGCATAGCCTAATCTTTGCATAAGTTTTTCGCTGTACTGAAGCCGGAAAGCCAAAAATACCGCCGCCGGATTAGCTATATGAACCACAATATTTGAAAGTGTTTTTATTGAACTGTTGTCAATTATTTTAATTTTATACAGCGCCATGCCGATTATAATCAAAATCGACATGATCAAAACTTGTGTTACAACTTCCACTTAAACCTGCCTATTCCCTCTTCAAACATCTGCGACGGAGCCGCTTCCCGTGTTTTAACAAGCGTCAGCGGGGAATTGAAAATCACCCGCTGCTAACGTATAGCCCTTTAGCTTAAAAAATACTAAGTATTTTTTAAGCTAAAGGGGTTCCGCAACGTACGCGTTGCGGGCGCTGTCCGCAAACAGCGCAATCCTCGTTTAACTTTAAATTTAAAAAATTTAAAGTTAAACAATTATAACTAGCCGCCTAAGAAGCGTGGACATAAACGCGGTTGTAATTAGGACTACATATCTAGCCACGCCATTAAAACATCAGTCTGAGCTTTGCTTAAATGCCCGTCAGAAAGCCGCGAAGCCGCCATTATGGGTATCCAATTCGAAACATAATGCTTTCCGACACCGGCGCGTTCACAATAAAATTTTAAATAATCCTCCGCCATAGCGGTTGAAACATAAGCAAGATCAAGATAAGTATTGGCTGCCTCGGCACTTCCGTTTCCACGCGCCGCATTACCCCATCCCAGAATATATAACTCCCCGTCTTCGGTTTCCACCAAACTCTTGACCGACAGGTTGCCATGCACTAACTTCTCATGGCGCGGCATCCCGTTAAGGCGAGTCAAAAGCGAATATATTTTAGCTCCGTTAAGTCCTTGCTTGCCCACAAGAGTTTGAATTTTGCGTTCTAGCTTGAATTTTAAAGGAGGTATGTCCTGAATTATAATGTTGTTGATTTCAAGCTGTATGTCAATAAGCAATTTAATATACTTTTCATAATCCCCAAATGGCCTTATCATCTGTAAAATCGATTTTCCGGCTATGTATTTTTGATAAATAGCCCAACGCCCGTCAGGTAGTTGATTAGCGCCTAAAAGCTCCGGAACTTTAAGCGAAGTCTCAGAAATCCGCGAAAAAACATAAGCCTCGCCGAATACCTGCGATTTGGAGATATTGTGGGAAAATGCCTTTATCACGGTATCTCCGTCTAAATACATAGTTGAGGTATAACTTTCAGAAATTATTTTATCAAGCTTCATACCATTACCTCCGTTATTTTAGGTTTCCGGCAGTTTTAACCATTTCATCGTTTGATTTTTTCTCCATTCCTATTGCTAGCGAAACAGCGCCGGCGACTATCATTACGCCAATACCGATTATCAATTGCAGGTTGAACTCTATTTCCGGCGGCAGAATAGCATAGACCGAACCCGCGACTAATCCGATTATAATGCTGTAAGTCAATCCATTATGCCGGTCGAGCAGCCATTTTATCATCTTTGCTCCTAATATCACACCAAAAATAATGCCAATAGCGGCGGGCAAAATAATAACAAGATTAAAGTCTTTTACCGCCCCAATAACCGTGGCATAAATACCGAATAAAACCATCATAAACGAGCCGGAAACTCCGGGTATAATCATGGCTACCGCCGCGATAAACCCTCCAAAAAGCAGGCTGGAAAAAAGCCTCGAGCTCATATTATATTTTATGATTGCTTCAAGTTCAACGGGTTGACCTTGAGAGGAATTGTATGTAAAGCTGAAACTTTTATTTGCGCCCACAACCGACACGCCGGCAGGACGTATTGCGTTAGGGGAATGTTCCCCGCCATTTCCGAATAAGGTGTTGATTTTATCCGAAAAGCTCTCGTTATAAAAAAGCTCCGCGCCCCCGGCAGCCGTGATCGCACCTTCGGGAAACTCAAAATAAACGCTTCCTATTTCCTGACTTGTATTGTTTGTGAACTCAATTGCAAATCCGGTTTCAGTTCGTGTGCGCTTTACGGTGTAGTCCTCTTCTTCGTGGCTCTGCTGAAACACTGTTATTCCAACCACTGCTATAAGCGCTATTATCATAGGGACGATAAACTTGATTTTAAACTTTTCTTTTGCGGTGGCATTGCGAAAAATCTGAGGAAGGCTTCCAAGTATAAGCCCGATAAAAAACAAATATGTGGGAACGGGAAAATTCTCGAAAAGATAAGTTATTACAAAAGAAAAACCTATAATCCCCGAAATGGCGCCTATTCCAAAGGGAATTAGAAAATTAAGATTGCTTTTGATATGCTTAAAGTCCAACGCCAACGCGCCGCATACCTTGTCATAGCAGCCCATAACCACCATCATGGTGCCTCCGCTTACTCCCGGAATAACATTTGCTATACCAAAAATGATCCCAAAAATAATCGCCAAGAAAGCCTGCATAAAACCCTCCGTTCGCTAATATTATAGCTTATCAGTTTAAAAACGCTAAATTCGTTTTTAAGGCGCAACATACGCCGCGTGCCGCCGAAGGCGGACTTGACTTGCTACATAGTCAGCCGCGCACCTTAAGGTGTGCCAACGGGCTTTGCCCGCTTATTAAAAACCCTTTTAGGATTTTTAAACTGACTGATTATATAAGCGTTTTTTTCTTTTTATCAGTTCATACCATAGCTGCGACGCAATGCCGCCAACCGACGCTAGAAGTATTAAAAGCGGATTAACTGCTGAGAATCCAACCCATATGTTTAAAAACGGCAGATATATTAAAATCAGCGATATCAGAATTATTATACCCGTATAAAGCAACGCCCCGCCTTCGTTACGAGAAATAAGCCTGAATGCCGAAACGCTGTCCGACATGTTTACCCACTGCATGGAAACAAGCCCTGAAACAAAAGTTATAAATATGACACTCCGCGCATAGCTCAACGGAAATTCAATCGTAATATAAAATGCGGATAGAATAATGACAAGAAGTGAGACGGACTGCCAAATGATTTTTTTAAAAAAATCAGGATCTACTTTGCCTTTTCCGATAAAACCGGAAGGCGACTGTGACTGCTTCATTTCACCTCGATTATTGATATAAGAAAACAAGCACAAAGGCACAAGTCCAATTAATATCAGTGAAGAGATAATCTCATCAAAAATAAGTCCTTTGCCAAATATAAAATTTATCACCGAAAACAAAATCAAAACTGCGGTAGCGCAGGCTCCCAAACCTACCGCCCCCTTTATACTACTGTGTGTCTGCCTGGTTTCTCTAATTATGTCCACAAAATTTCCTAAATCATCGTCAGGCAACAAAATATCACCGGCCTGGCGTATCCCTGTTCCGCTATCTCCCGGCGTGAGCAGCCCGATATCCGAAAGCTCAAAAAGCCCCGCATCGGCCTCCGCGCCGCCGCTTATCACTCCCACGATCTCACCGCTTTGCTTTAGCATTTTGACTATCGCATTCCTTTGCTCACCAGTGATCTCTGAATAGATATTTATATCCTTTACAGGCATCTCTCCGCCAACCATCGCGTTTTTAAGGCGTTCACCAGTCATAATACCCTTTTCAGCCAAGCCGATTTTAGCGCCTATCGCTCCGGCAATTTCGGCGCTGTCGCCAGTAAACATTATAATATTAACCCCGGCTTTATAAAAATTGCGCACTGCCGCTGGAACAGAATCGCGTATGCGGCTATTGAACGAAATAAGTCCAACCGCCTTGAACTCGACATCGTATATACTGTTTGGCACTTCGTTTTCTTCAATTTTGGCATATGCCACGCAAAGCGCCTGTCGTCCCTGTTTTGAATATTGAGACTGCCTTTCTTGAAACGCGTAAAGCTCGTCGTGCTGTATACTGCAAACAGTATATACCTTTTCGGGCAGCCCTTTGATACACAACAGACGCACCCCGTTAACATCCCAAAGATTTCCGCTCATATTATCGCCTGGGGCACATGGATAAGTTTTTATCAACTTGTTTTCAAGCAGTTCTTTAACATCAACCTGGCGTTGTACAGCATTAAAGGTGATCGCCCCATCAAATTCAGAACCGCCGCTCGACTCACATGAAAGCACTGATATATTTGTGAGTATACCCACATTTTGAGAATATTCCTCATCGACCGATATTCGGTTCACTTCAATAAATCCCGATTTGTCTACACACAAGGAAGTCATGGCGTTAAGAGTTTCAAGAACGCTTAAATTTCTTATCACCGTCTGTCTTTTTTTAAGCCGACCGGCCGCGGAAAGATGAAAAAGTCTTATAATACAGATCATCTCCGCAGGGATGAAACACAGGGCGAACGAAATTGCCGGCAGGAGAGTTCCCGCAAGCACTTTGCTTATTTCGCCATCTCCATAAGTATTAAACGCCAGTAGCGCAGTCACCACTAACAGCAACGCGGATGCAAATGAAAATACCGGAGAGATTTTTGCGATTATCTGCTCAAAGCTTGAGCTTTGGAAATTTGAGGTATCGCCTAAAGTTTTATACCTATAAGTGTCCACGCCGGTTGCCACTACCCTGCCAACAAGCGTGCCGGTTAATATTCTTGTCCCTTTATATACACAGCTTTGCTTAAGCTCGTTTTTGCTGTCAACGCCGGCTTGTTTGCCAATTGGATCGTTATTGCCGGTAAAAACGCTCTCATCCGCCGTAACTCCTTCAGACTCAAGAATATGCAAATCAGCCGGAACACTGTCACCTGATGTTAAAAACACGATATCATCCGGCACCAATTGTCTTGAATCAAGCATAACCGGCTTTCCGCCTCTTACCACAGCAACTTCAAATCCGTCGCGATGATGAAAATATTCTGCGCTCTTACCGCATTTTTTACGCTTAACTACTTCAGTGCCCGCATACAGTGCGGTAAGCAAGACCATAATAATGCCTTTCGCAATCTGAAGGTCGCAAATCAGAAGGAACGACGCAGACAGCATAAGCCAAAAACGAAGCGACCTAAACGCCCATGCGGTCGGAAAGAGAGGTTTTCTTTCGCCGTCATCTCCCGTTTCTGAGTTAGCTCCATACATTTCTCTGCGCTCTGCGGCAACAGAATCTGTAAGGCCGCTGTGTTTTGCCGCAATATTTATGTAATCTTCCATTTTTTTCCCTTTGTTTAAAATTCTTAATAATATTATCTCATAATTTTTAAAAAAAATCAAGCCGATTTTAGACAATAAAACCTAATGCCATATCGCAAGAATAATCTATTCATAATCTATCAAATCCTCGGTAAAATCGCCAGCAAAATAAAAAGACAAGCGCGCCAACTCATTTTCCGAGATATCCATCTCAAACTTCCCGTTTATGTTGACTCTTATTGAATTTAGCCCGTCGTCCGCAATAAAAGAGATATTTCCGAAAGGCAGACCATAATTTTTGAGCACCTCTAAAATATCATGGCAATCGGCTGAAAAATCCACAAGTGTTTTTTGTGTGTTACGAAAAAAAATTTTAAGCTCAAGCTTATCCGTATCTTTTATGTCATCTATCGTCGAATAGCCGCTTATATCCGATTCATATGATGAAAACAAAACGCTTATATCCTTTATGTTTGCTATAGACCTGAAATCACCAGAAAGTCGGTTTTGCAGCTCGTTTTCATACCGTCTTTCAAGATTTATCCTTGCACTGTCAGAGTTCGAGACCGAAACTGAGAGAGCCGATAAACCCGCTGCGATTGCCACCATGATCAGCGAAGCGGCATAGCCGCTGATATCAAAACGTAGGCGCCTGCCCTTTTGAAAATAACAGTTAAGAAAAATCTCAAGGCCCAAAAACACCAACACTATAGGCGACAGTTTAAGCACATTTGGAATGCCGCCGGCAGTAAACAGAGAAACAATAAATGAAACTCCCATAACCACCATAGACAAAGCCGCGCTAAACATGCCTATGTAATATACCCTATTTTTTCTCGAACGCGCCGTATACTCTTTTTCATGGATTTCAGCGCTTGCTTTGACAATTGGCTCTCCGATTGTCAAATTTTCCTCAAAATCCTCTTCATAAGCTATCTTAGAATAATTGTCATTTGCTTCTTCAGTACCTGTTTCCTCTCCCACGTCAGGCAAAAAATCTTCAATATCTAGCTTTGGCATAAATTACCTCAAAAAATACTCCATAAGGCTCTCTCCCGAACTATAAAAAACGCCTGAAGATTTAGCGGTTTTTTCTGAAAACTCTGAGAAACCGTTAACACATGCTCTGCTATCATAAATCAAAAACGGCACCGGCTCGTTCGTATGTGTACGGATATCCAACGGAGTCGGATGGTCGGGACAAATCAAAATTTTGAAATCAACTTTTGAAAAAGCCTTTAAAATAGGGGCAAGCACTAATTTATCTATATATTCAAGCGACTTTATCTTATTTTGGACCTCTCCGCGGTGCCCGCACTCATCCGGCGCTTCGATATGAATATAAACAAAGTCGCTGCCGGATTTAAGAGCTTTAACCGCCGCGTTTGCCTTTCCCGAAAAGTCAGTGTCCAGATAGCCTGTCGCCCCTGGCACATCAATAACATTCATACCTGTGAATTTTCCAATGCCCTTAAGCAAATCCACCGCCGATATCATTGAAGCGAGCAGTCCGTATTTTTCTTTGAACGAGGGTAAAATCTTTTTAGTTCCTTCTCCCCATAGCCAAATGCTATTTGCGGGACGCCTGCCATTTTTGATCCGCTCGTAATTTATGGGGTGATTTTTAAGCAAATCATAGGATTTTTCCATCATTTCCAAAAGCTTTTTGCCATTTTGGTTTACGTTAAGATGTCCGGAGATTTTTTCGCCTGTAATGTCATGCGGAGGGGTTAATTCTCCCACATCAATTGTCCCGTTATCCCAAATAAGGCAATGACGATAGCTGACCCCGCCGTAAAAGCTAAACGGACGTATGCCTAAATGCTCATTAACATGTTTGATCAAAACATGCGCTTCAGCGCTTGATATGTCTCCCGCACAATAATCAACCATAGTTTTATCAGAATATTCGGTTTCATCAGACAACGTTACAAGATTACAGCGGAAAGACACATCCGTCGGTTTCATGTCAATTCCTATACTCCCGGCCTCAAGCGGCGAACGCCCGGAATAATATTTCTTCGGATCGTATCCCAATACCGAAAGGTTTGCCACGTCGCTGCCCGGCTTTAAGTCGTCGGCAACAGTTTTGCAAAGACCCTGAACCGACTTTCCTGCCAGTTTATCCATATTTGGTTTTTCCGCCGCCTCCATAGGGGTTTTACCGTTCAGTTCCTTCACGGAATGATCAGCCATTCCATCGCATAAAAGCACTATATATTTCATTTTATCTCCTTAATGAAAAAACAATTAAAGTTAGCTTAAGGCAATACCACAAGCTCTGGTGTGCAAAGCACGCAGTTGGATTTTTCGTTAAACTAGGCCATTTTACCGCGAATATCCATTGATATTTAAGGCAAAATTAACGAAGTTTGGCAAGAAATACGCAAGTGATTTGTGCGCCAAGCCGTTAAGCGTGAGTTGTGCGGTGTTGCCTTAACAAACTTAGAGCGGTTAAAATAAATTTAAGAAGTTATTTTGGTCTATATTTAAAGTTTTTTACAAAACTAATTTGTATTTTCCTCAAAAATTTTTTTAATAAATACCGGCTCTGAAGCGACAAACGATCTTCCTAGCAGATAATTTAAATTTCCCGCGTCAGTTTTAAAATTAAATATAATCTTATAACTGCAAAGCGCCTGAGCCTTTAAACCGAAAATTTTGTTTATTTTATTTACTCCATACTTACCGTCTCCTAACAGCGGATATCCCATATGCGCCAAATGTGCGCGGATTTGATGGGTGCGGCCGGTAACCAGCTTAACTTCAAGCAAAGATAATGCATAGCCGTTAATAAAAAAACTTTCAACCACCCGGTAGCCTGTTTTTATGAGCTTTCCTTTTAATGTTTTAGTATCCGTTATCCTGACTCTGATCTCATCCTCATATTTTTCAAGATAGGAGATAAGCTCCGCACTTTTGGGTTGGACGTCGCCTATCGCTATGCAGCGATAAATTTTCGTTATTTCTCTGTCTTTAATCTTTTGCGACATTATTCGCAAGCTTTCGGCGTTTTTTGCGGCGATAATCAGCCCGGAGGTATTTCTATCGATTCTATTGCAAAGAGCCGGGCAAAAGCTTAATTCCAAATCAGAATTATATTGGCCGCAATCTTTAAGATAGTCAATAACGCGGCCAATCAATGTATCACCGCAGATTTCATTTCCCTCATGCGACAAAAGGCCCGCCGGCTTGTCCAATATCATAATATTTTCATCTTCATACACTATAACAGGCTTTGGTAGCCGTCCCGCGTTTTCCCTTACAGGATTGCGGAAAAACGCACTATCGTCAAGATATATTTTAAGTATGTCACCGGGCGCCAGAATATACTCGGCGGATTGTTTTTTTCCATTTATTTTAATTTGATTTTTGCGAATCGACTTTCTGACTACCCCTTGACTTAATTTTGGAAACGCTTTTCCCAAAAAGCGATCAAGACGCTGTCCGCTGTCGTTTTCAGATATTTTTATTTCTTTCAACTTTTCATTCCTTTGCCCGCTTTCGGATTGTACCCGGCCAATATATTAGATTTAAATGAAAAATTTACGTTTTGCTCAAGGCGCTTTCTTTTTAGTGCGAGGGAAATAAGCCTGTCGAGCAAATCTTTATATTTTAACCCCACCGGTTCCCAAAGGTAGAATGATAAGCTTCCTGGGAGGGTGTTTATCTCCGTTAGATAAAGAGCATCGCCATCGTTAACGTCAAGCATAAAGTCTATTCTGGCGACCCCGCTGCAACCCAGCGTCTGAAACGCCCTTATCCCAAGTTCACGTATCTTCTCACGTAATTCAGATGATATCAAAGCGGGAATTTTTCGGTTGAGCGAGGACATTCCGACCGAAACGGACTTAACTGCTTTTTTATTCTGACTTAAATATTTTTCCTCAAAATCTAAAATCTCTTTGCCGCTGATAGGTTCTTCACATTCGCTGGCCTCGGCATATTCACTATCTCCCAACACCGAAACGTTTATCTCCCTAAGTCTCGTTATCGCACGCTCAATCAATATTTCCCCCGAAAACAAAAGCGCATGCTCGATGGCTTCCGCAAGTGATTCACGAGTATGCGCAATTTTAACTCCGATGCTTGATCCTAAGTTTATCGGCTTTACTATTACCGGAAGATTATAGTTGTCTAATATATTTTTTATTGCTTTTTCCCTGTCTTTAACATAATTGAACGAAGACAGCTTAACCGCGGGAAGCACGGGTATTCCCGCGTCGTCTAGCAAAACTTTCATAGTGTATTTGTTCATGCCGCATGCGGCGCTTAAAACCCCGCAACCGGTATAAGCGATTCCAAAAGATTGCAGCAAACCCTGAAGAGCGCCGTCCTCCACATTGGTCCCGTGCCCCAACGGCATTGCAACCTCTATTTCTCCTATAACGCTACCGCCGAATTTTTTAAAAGGATAGCGAATAAGCTTTATTCTGCCGTTATCGTTCAAAAGCAGTATACGTACGCTATTTTTAAGTAAAGCCGGAATATCCTTATATTTTTCGATATTGCCGATATCCGGACCGGTAAACAGTCTTTCATCCTTGGTTATATATATCGGGATAACCTCATATTTTTCAGGATCTAAAGCAGCCATCGCCTGAACGGCAGTTATAATCGACACCTCGTGTTCAACGCTTTTTCCCCCAAAAAATACGCCCAGCTTTATCTTCATAACCGCTCCTTTATCTTTATTGCCCAATTAATTTAATCGCATTATTTGACGACAAAAATCCTGCGTAATATTTTGACTGTCGTTTAATGCAGGAGTAATAGTGAGCTACCTTAATAGTTATCCGGTAAATCATTTTCCAATAATATTATTTTTTTACCGTCCGACACTATGCTGTCAACATATGACATACCGTCAATCAAAGATTTAACTATATAAATCCGATCCGCCGGAAATCCCTTTTCTTTAAGTCCTTCCGCTATCGGAATTGCTTGCTTTTCGCCGATAAGCACCGCGTAATCGCAACAGTCGGCCGCTTTTTCTCCGAGTTCCTTATTCAGTTTAAATTCCCGCCCGCCAAGCTCTACCATGCCGGGCGTTAACAAAAACCGTAGTCCTTCAAACATTTTTAGCATTTCTAGCGCCGCTTTAGCGCCAATAGGGTTAGAATTAAACGAGTCGTCAATTATGACCCTGCTTCCGCTGCTTATAAGTTCCATCCGATGCGGAACAGGCTTTAGGCGTTTAACCGTAAGATACAGTTCCGAAAGACTTATCCCCATAAAATGCGCTATAGCTATTGCCCCGACAATATTTTCAACGTTATGCTCCCCGATAAGCGCAGTTTCAAATTTTTCAGACTCATTTCCAATATTTAATACAAAGCTTGTGCCCTTTTCGCTTATTTTAATATTATCGGCATAGTAATTTTTTCCATCGCCGATACCGTATGTTATTTTATTTTTATCAATATTATGATTTCTGATATGCTCGTTATTATAATTCAAAAAAACCTGCCCGTCCGTTATTGCATCGGCGATCTCAAATTTGGTTTTTATAATATTTTCGATGCTTTTAAAGCTTTCGAGATGCTGCTCTCCTATAGAAGCGATAAGAGAATGTTTTGGATTGACAATATCGCATATTTCCTTGATTTCACCGGCTCTTTTCGCGCCCATCTCACAAACGAAAACCTCGTGCATGGCGGAAAGGCTGTTCCTGACGGTTTTAACTACACCCATTGTAGTGTTATAGCTTTCCGGCGTCATCAAAACGTTATATTTAACTGAAAGCAGTTCGTTAAGGTAATACTTGGTTGATGTCTTTCCGTAACTACCGGTAATGCCGATGGTTATAAGGTTTTTATGGCTGTCAATAATCCGCTTGGCGTCGTTAATATAATGATTGTTTATGAATTTTTCTATTGGTTTGTTTATAAAATTCGCGAGGATAATAATGAAAGGGGTGAAAAACAATGACCACAATAAGCTTTCACAGATAAAATCAAAATAACAATACTCTAAGAATTCATTGTATGTTAAATAATAATGAACAGTCAAATACTCTTGATAAAAACACATTATAGTTATATTATATATTGCGAAAAACAAACCCAAAAATATCAATGCCGAAGTTAACATCATTCTTATAACCCTAGGGGTAAAAACAAGTTTCTTCTTCGATTTTTTGGGCAATGAGAATATAATTGAAATTGCCAAAAATATATAAAATAATATATCCCACATGTCAAAAAACCATTGTGAAAACTCATCATACAAATAAAAAATAGAAACCGGAAGAAATAACAATAGTTTAAATGACACGCAAAGCCTGCCCAATAACTTAACTATATTTTTTCCATACCATTTCATCTGTGTCCCGGCATTATATCCATTGAGCTGGAACATATGCGTAAAATGCAAAAAGTTAAGTATCACTAAAACCAAAGATACAATACACAGCAATAAAATCACAAGATGATTGTAAAAGTAAAAATCCATATATCCCCTTAAATATTCAAAAACGATGCCAAAATGCTACGGAAAATCCCGGGTTGTTCCAAAAAAGCATAATGTCCCGCGTTTTTTATCACCGCCAACCCCGCGTTCGGCATAAGATTTTCCATAATCTTTCCGTCTGACAACGGCGTAGAATCGTCGTTTTCACCCCAAATCAGTAACGTAGAGACAGTAACTCTGCTCACAACCGGCATTAAATCTTCGTTTACTATCTTTACCAAACATTGGCGCATTATCGGACTAGCCGCCCTATAGTCCGCCGAACCGAATTTTTGCCTTAGCTTTTCAACGGCATCAGGAAACAATTTTCTAAAAGGCGACAAAGAAGCCGCCGCTTTGGCAATTCTAAACGCTTTGACTTTAAGGTTAGATTTTTTGCTTGTTTTATGCCTAATTCCGGCGGCTCCGGTCATAATTATCTTAGATATTTGAAAAGGGCATCCCTTTTCAAATATTTTTATTATAAGTCGGCAACCCAAACTATGCCCGATCAATATAAACCCGTCTAAATTAAGAGATTGCGCGAATTTTACAGCAACGCCGGCATATTCGGACACCCCAAACGCTTCCGGCGGATCGCCGCTTTCTCCGAATCCTGGCAAGTCGGGAACTATAACGCGAAAATTTAGAGACAAAAAATCAATTATACCCCGGTATATTTCCCCTGAACAACCCCAACCATGAAGCAGCAGGATAGCTTCTCCCTTGCCCTCGTCGATATATTTAAGCTTGATGCCGTCAATCTCAGTATACAAAAAAACTCTCCTAAATATGGTGATATATAATGTAATTATACGCTAAATATATGTTTTTGTCAAGAAAAAAATAACCCTATCATATAAGCTATTTGTTTAATTTATACAAATTCATAAATAAAATTTGTACAGCGTTTTAAAAAAATATACCAAAAACACTAGTATTTTTTTAAAAAATGTAGTATAATTATTTTTAACCTATTGCATAATATTAAGAAAACTATGGGGGAATATATGAAAGCCTATAAATGTAAAAGTATCAGGAATATTGCACTCACAGGGCATGGAGGCTGCGGAAAAACAACTCTGGTAGACGCGCTGGTTTATAAAAGCGGCGGTTCCGACAGAATGGGTAAGGTTTCGGAAGGCACGTCGTTAACCGACTATGATCCCGACGAGATAAAAAGAAAAGTGTCCTTGAATACCGCGCTCGCCTATGCTGTTTGGAAAGACGTTAAGATAAATCTTGTTGATACACCCGGTCAATTTGACTTTGTCGGAGGCATGTATGAAGGAATTAGAGCCGCTGAAAGCGTATTAATTGCCCTAACCGCAAAAGACGGAGTTCAAGTAGGTACGATAAAAGCTTTTCGAGAGGCCGATGCACAAAAGAAAGCAAAAATTTTAGTAGTGACCCGCACTGAAGAAGAAAACAGCAATTTTTATAAAGTTTTAGACGATGCCAGGGACACGTTGGGGGCATCTGTATGTCCCGTAATTATACCGCTAGAAAAAGGCGGTAAAATTGAAAGTTACGTAAATCTTTTAACAATGAAAGCTTATACTTATGATAAAAACGGTAACGCGACCGAAAGCGGTTCGCCCTCTTCCGAGGCACGCGTGAAAGAACTGCGCAGCTCTATGGCGGAAGCGATTGCCGGAACAGACGAAGAATTGATGATGCGCTATTTTGAAAACGAAGGCGAGGATTTTTCAGAATCTGAAATGATAAAGGGATTACATGACGGCATCGCTAACGGAAGCATTACGCCCGTAGTTTGCTGCAACGCAGACCCATTATCCGCTATTGATTTGTTGCTTGACGTTCTTGTAAACGTGATGCCGTGCCCCGATGAGCTTGTGTCCGATATAATTGAGGATACCGCAGTTCAAGTAGACGAAACCAAACCGATGTCGGCATTTGTATTTAAAACCATTGCCGACCCGTTTGTTGGCAAAATGAGTTTTGTCAGAATAATCACCGGTGCTTTAACCGCAAAAACTGAGCCTGTAAACGCGACTACGGGAGAAGTTGAGCGTTTCGGAAAAATGCTAGCTCTTAAAGGAAAAAAACAGGACGAGATTACCGAAGCATTTGCCGGCGACATAGTAGCTATAACCAAGCTTAGCGCAAACACCAACGACACTCTTTGCCAACCGGGAAATATAGTGAAATACAATTCTATGACTTTCCCCGTTCCCTGTTTCTTCCAAGCGGTCGCCGCAAAAGGAAAAGGAGACGAGGGCAAGATATCCACAGGCATTCAGCGCATACTTGAAGAAGACCTAACCATAAATTACGAAAACAATCGAGAGACCCATCAACGTGTGCTAGGAGGTCTGGGAGAACAACATCTGTCTGTGGTTGTTCAAAAACTTAAAAATAAATTCGGTGTTGACGTTGAGCTTTCTGATCCAATCATCGCATATCGCGAGGCTATTCGTAAAAAAGTTGTTGGAATAGAGGGTCTGCATAAAAAACAATCTGGCGGTTCGGGACAATATGGAAAGGTTGTAATGGAATTTGAGCCGCATGAAGGCGATGAGCTTATATTTGAAGAACGTGTATTTGGAGGTAGCGTGCCCAAAAATTTCTTCCCTGCGGTTGATAAAGGCCTGCAGGAAAGCGTTGCGCACGGTGTTTTGGCTGGATATCCCGTAGTCCGGCTAAAGGCTACTTTGGTTGACGGCAAATACCATCCTGTAGACAGCTCAGAAATTGCTTTTAAACTTGCGGCGCACGTTGCGTTTAAAGCGGGCGTGAAAGCTGCTTCTCCCTGCTTGTTAGAGCCTATAGTCTCGCTTAAAATTTTAGTAAACGATGATGCGACAGGCGACATTATGGGGGTTTTGAACAAAAGACGCGGTGCAGTGCTTGGAACAACACCGATTGGGGGTGGAATGTCAGAAATACTAGCGGAAATGCCTCAATCTGAAACCACTGACTTTTCAACCGTAGTTAGACAATCGACAAG
This sequence comes from Eubacterium sp., assembly GCA_031271685.1. GTDB lineage: Bacteria > Bacillota > Clostridia > Oscillospirales > Ruminococcaceae > Ruminiclostridium_E. Next base: position 29,756 of record JAISVH010000076.1, read on the forward strand.
GGGCATGGGCAGCTTTACCATGGAATTTGCCCGATATGAACAGCTTCCCGGACAGCTTGAAGCCGATGTTATAGCAAACGCGCCTAAATTCAGCGAATATGAAGGATAATTTCAAGCATCTGATACGGAAACTGCTTCCAGTTTTTTAACCAAGCGGCAGAGGGGGATTAAAATCACCCGCCGCCTAATGGCGGGAAACATGAATACGATTATAGCAGTTTTGCTTGCGACAATAAAAAGTCAAACTTCTATAAACAGCTCATTCATTATTTTCAAAAATCAAATATTGAAAACAGGGAGTCAAATTTTGACTCCCTGTTTTTTCTTATTTATACCAACTCTATCAGCGCCATTTCCGCAGCGTCGCCGCGGCGAGGACCTATGCGTATTATCCTTGTGTACCCGCCGCTTCTCTCATTATAACCAGGGGCTATTTCATCAAACAGCTTTTTGCTGACCGCTTCCTTGGTTACATAAGAAAAGACCTGACGTTTCGCGTGTAAGTCGCCTTTTTTGCCAAGAGTGATCATCTTTTCCGTTTCACTGCGAACTTCTTTTGCCCTAGTAACGGTGGTCTCAATTTTTCCGTTTTCTAAGAGAAAGGTCACCATTGCACGTAACATTGCTTTTCTATGGTCACTGGTTCTGCCCAGTTTTCTTTTTTTTGCCATTATCTTATCTCCTTCCGTAAAACTATAGAGTAAATTTGTAACCGAAGATACTTCGATTTGCCGAAGGCAGGTTTTCAAACATCTGCGGCGAAGCCGCTTCCAGTGTTTAACAAGCATCAGCGTGGGATTAAAAATTACCCTCCACTAATGTATAGTTAATTAACTAATAGTCAACATGGAACCCGTCGCCTAAAAGACGGGGAACATAAATGCGGTGTTAATCAATTAAGGAAAAAATCTAAAAAATTAAACAAAAGATTGAAAATAAGCGCCACCCGCTGCCGACGACTGAAGAAATCAGTAAACGTTAACTTGTCATAAGCCGTTTTGTATAAATTTTCGGGATTGTTTTCAATGTGAATTATTATAAAACTAAAAGCGCTCCGATCATATCATTGATTCTTCACTGGAGGCAAGGTCAAAACCCAGGGAATGCAGCTTTGCACGAACCTCGTCAAATGATTTTTTACCAAGATTACGAACCTTCATCATATCCTCCGGTGATTTTCCAATAAGGTCGTCTACAGTGTTTAGCCCCGCACGCTTTAAACAATTAAAAGAGCGAACGGACAAGTCAAGATCTTCAATAGTCATCTCAAGGAGCTTGTCCTTAGACTTATCATCCTTTTCCATCATCAGCTCAGGCGCTACTACCTCATCAGACAGCCCGACAAACAATGCCAGATGCTCACAAATCACTTTTGCGGCATAGGACACAGCCTCTTTAGCCGACATTGTTCCGTCTGTCCACACCTCTATAATAAGCTTATCAAAATCCGTTCTCTGCCCTACACGAGTGTTTTCAACAGAGTAATTCACCTTTAATACCGGCGTATAAATACTGTCTATGGCTATAATACCAATTATTGGCTGCAGCATCTGTTTATTTTTTTCGGCCGAAGCATATCCTCGCCCGCGATCAAATGTAAGCTCCATATATATTTTTGCCCCAGCGCTTAACGTAGCAATATGCATATTGGGATCAAGTATTTCAATCTCACTGTCAGTTTTTATGTCGCCGGCTTTTACTTCACACTCACCTTCAGCCTCAATATAAACCGTTTTTGGTGTATCGGAATACATTTTCGCGATAAGCCCTTTAATATTTAAAATTATCTCGGTAACATCCTCTTTGACCCCTTCGATAGTGGAAAACTCATGCTGAACACCGTCAATTTTAACCGAAGTAACCGCTACACCCGGCAACGATGAAAGCAAAACTCTTCTCAAGCTGTTTCCGATAGTGTTGCCGAACCCGTGTTCAAGCGGCTCAAGGCAGAACATACCATATTTCCCGTCAGGTTTAAGTTTCACTGTCTCTATTTCAGGCTTTTCAAATTTTTCAAGCATTAATTTTAAACCCTCCTGTTTGTTGTTTTTTTTCTGTGAGCAGAACCATATTAATATTCAAGCGAAAATTAATATGCCACCCAGTTAATTCAAAATTAAGGTTTAATATAATCTATTGCAAATTTGGCCAAATAATCAATTATTTAAAATCATCAAACTACAACAGCATATCATATCAAAAATAACAGTAAAAACCGTAAATTTGAAATAACCGCGTCTTAACATTATATGCAAACAGGCTATTATTTAGAATACAACTCGATAATTAAATGTTCCTCAATCTCAAAATCAAGTTCTTCGCGCTGTGGAAGTCTTGTAATCTTTGCGCTCATAGCCTCTTTGTTCATGTCCATCCATACAGGAATTATTCTGCCGTGCGTCGCATCGGCAATCTGTACAAACTTAGGGCTTTTTTTGCTTCTTTGATGAACTTCAACAACATCGCCGGCCTTTATTCGATAAGAAGGAATATCGACCCTTCTTCCATTAACAGTGAAATGGCCGTGTCCAACCAATTGCCTTGCCTCACGGCGTGTAATTGCCATACCCATACGGAAAACGATATTATCAAGCCTGGATTCTAGCAGCTTTATAAGGTTTTCGCCGGTTACTCCCTCTTCTTTTACCGCTAGCTCATAATAGTGATAAAACTGCTTTTCGAGCATACCGTATATGAATTTCATCTTCTGCTTTTCACGAAGTTGGAGTCCATACTCAGAGAGCTTTTTTCTCATGTTCTGCTGTCTATTACGTTTAGTTTCTTTTTTTTGGGTATAGCCCAAAACTGCCGGACTTATACCAAGCGCCTTGCACCTTTTCGCAATCGGTGTTCTGTCTACTGCCATTTTTACCTCCCAAAACTTGTTTATTAATAAAATATCAGCTCTTCGCTGACCCTAAGCAAACTGACTTAGGTAAACTCACTTCTGTGAGCCTGTTAAAAACTATACCCTTCTGCGTTTAGGCGGGCGGCATCCGTTATGAGGGATCGGGGTCACATCTTTAATAAGTCTTACCTCAAGACCTGCCGTTTGTAAGGCGCGTATTGCCGCTTCACGCCCGGACCCGGGTCCTTTTACAAACACCTCGACTGTTTTAAGACCATGCTCCATTGCAGCCTTTGCCGCTGTTTCAGCCGCCGACTGAGCCGCAAACGGGGTAGATTTGCGCGAACCCCTAAAGCCTAACCCACCCGCGCTTGCCCAAGACAGAGCATTTCCGGCAAGATCAGTGATAGTTACTATGGTGTTATTAAAAGTAGACTGGATATGAGCCGAACCGTTCTCTATGTTCTTACGTTCACGACGCCTGCGTATTATCGGCTTTTTCCCGCCCTTAGTCTGTTGTTTTGCCATTATTTACTCCTCTCAAATTATTTCTTCTTGTTGGCTATGGTCTTTCTAGGTCCCTTGCGGGTTCTTGCGTTTGTTTTTGTCCTTTGCCCACGAACGGGCAAACCCTTGCGGTGGCGCTGGCCACGATAGCAGTTGATTTCCACTAAACGCTTAATATTCAAAGCGACATCACGCCTGAGGTCGCCCTCGACCATATAGCCTGAATTATCAATGACTTCACGGATTTTAGCTTCTTCCTCGTCCGTTAAGTTTTTAACCCTAGTGTCGGGATCAATCCCGGCTTTAGCCAATATGTCGTTTGAGGTTCTTCTGCCGATGCCGAAAACATAGGTAAGTCCTATTTCTATTCGTTTTTCTTTCGGCAAATCCACTCCAGCAATTCTTGCCATACTTTATTTCCTTTCTTTTTAGTTTATAAATTATGCCAATCCCAAAAAAGCCGCTTAACCTTGCCTTTGCTTATGCTTGGGATCCTGGCAAATGACCATAACGCGGCCTTTTCGTTTAATAACCTTACATTTGTCACACATAGGTTTAACCGAAGGTCTGACTTTCATTTTATTTGACCACCTTTCAACTATTGCAAATTGTGTTTTTGCCGCAATAAATTTAATAAAAACACTTGATACCTATGACAGCTGACTATAGCTTTACCGCAGTGTTTACGGCATCTAAAAAATTAAGTGCTATAAAAGTATCTTATCTATTTCGCTCTCCAAGTAATTCTGCCTTTTGTAAGGTCATATGGCGACATTTCGACAGTAACTTTATCACCCGGCAGGATACGGATAAAATTCATTCGCAGCTTGCCGCTTACGTGAGCAAGTAGTTTATGTCCGTTTGAAAGCTCAACTTGAAAATTCGCGTTTGGTAATGCCTCAAGTATAATGCCTTCAACTTCGATTACATCTTCTTTTGACAAGCTAATCACTCTCCTTTTGGGTGCGCCGCGCCAACTCCGAAGTTTAAGCTATGGAGTTTGACCCTCAATTTTTTATCGGTTATATTTTCAACTTCGATAAACCTTTCAGTTTTTTGAAGATGACGAACGTTTTTCTTTTTAGGATTTTCAGCTTTACGCCTTCTGCCGTCTGCTATATAGGCAAAGCCATCCTCAAATTTTATAACTGCGTAAAAACTCCCGGAATCACGGCCACTAACGCTTTTAACTATCGTTCCACTTTTTATTTCCATTTTAAAGTCCCTGTTTTAATGGCTTGTAAGCGTCATAATAAGAGGCTCTCCATCGGTTATAGCCACAGTATGCTCAAAATGAGCGCACAGGTTTCCGTTTGCCTCCACCACTGTCCAACCGTCCTCTAAAATTCTAACGCTTGGCGTCGTTAAATTTACCATTGGCTCTATCGCCAACGTCATACCCGGAACCAAACGAGGTCCGCGCCCGACTTCGCCAAAATTAGGAACGTCCGGCTCCTCATGAAGTTTAGCGCCGACACCGTGTCCTATATAATCCTTTACGACATGATATCCGGAAAGTTCGCAACAATTTTGAACTGCGCTTGAGATATCCCCGGTTCTGTTTCCGGGCAATGCCATTTTTATTCCTTCATAAAGACTTTTCTCGGTCACTAAAAGAAGCCTTTGCGCTTCGCCCGAAATATTTCCGACAGCGAAGGTTTTTGCATTGTCTCCATGAAATCCGTCAAAATAAACTCCAACATCGATAGAAACAATATCGCCGTCATTTAAAGTCTTTTTTTTCGACGGTATCCCGTGAATAAGTTCTTCATTCACTGATATGCAAGCGCTACCTTTAAAACCATTATAGCCTAAAAACGAAGGTTTTCCCCCGTGTTTGCTGATAAAATCGTGAATCAAACGATTGATTTCAAAAGTTGTTATACCTGAACTAATAAAGCCGCCCGCATATTCAAGGACTTGCGCCGAAAGTTCGGTTGCTTTCAGCATTCTTGCAAGCTCCGCCGAATTCTTTACAACTATCATGCCATTTCCTCAATTGCCTCAAAAATAAGACTTGTGGTCTGCGATATCTCTTTTTGTCCGATAACTATTTTCAATTTTCCCAATTGTTCATAAAAATCAATAAGCGGCTGTGTTTTTTCATGATATGTCTTCAGTCTCTTAAGCACCGTTTCAGGTTCATCATCATCACGCTGAATAACCTTTCCGCCACAAATATTACATTTTCCTTCAATTTTTAACGGTCGGTAAATAGTATGGAAAGACGCGCCGCATTTTTCACACATCCGCCTGCCAACTAAACGATCAATAATCTCTTCGTCAGGCACGCTTATATTGATCACCGCATCAATGTTAACTCCAATTTTCAAAAGGGCTTCGGCTTGAGAAACATTGCGCGGAAAGCCGTCAAGTATGAAACCGTTTTCAGCGTCCGGTCTTGCTATTCTGTCTTTCAATATCCCGATAACCAATTCATCCGGCACTAAATCTCCGCTTTCCATATAGCTTTTTGCCTTAATACCGGACGGCGTGTTGTTTTTCATTGCTTCTCTCAACATACTGCCGGTAGATATTGGCAAAATCTTATATTTTTCACAAACCTTTTCTGATTGGGTTCCTTTTCCTGCGCCCGGAGCCCCCAAGAATATCAAATTCATAATAAACTCCTATTCCAGGAATCCTTTGTGATGTCTCATCATCATCTGGCTTTCAAGCGAACGGACAGTTTCAAGAACAACACCTACCACGATAAGGAGTGTAGTGCCACCCAACGAAAGACCCTGAATCTTTGTGACCTGAGTAAAAGCGATTGGAAAAACCGCGATAAATCCTAAGAAAATCGCTCCGATCAAGGTGATTTTCGAAAGCGAGTTCTGAATAAAGTCAGAAGTCGGCTTTCCAGGTCTGATGCCAGGTATAGCACCATTGTTTTTCTTTAGATTATTGGCAATTTCTACTGGATTATACTGCAACGCGATATAGAAGTAGTTGAAGCCTATAATCAATAAGAAGTAAAGAATTCCGTATAATATGCTGTTTTGGCTAAAAAGCCTCACAAAACCGTCCCAAAAGCTTGCACCATTTCCGTCAATACCGAAAAAATAAAGAATAGTCTGAGGAAGCGACATAATAGACATTGCAAAAATTATCGGCATAACGCCAGCCATAGCCACCTTAATCGGAATATGCGAAGATTGTCCGCCATACATTTTTCTTCCGACAACTCTTTTAGCGTATTGAACGGGTATTCTTCTTTCGGCGTTCTGCATAAGAACAACCAACGCTATCATTAAAATATAGATTATAAGGATCACCGGCACCAAAATATAATTTTGCGCTTCTTGAGCCGACATTTGCCTAAATAGCCCGTAAATGTCCATTGGCATTCTTGACACTATACCGGCAAAAAGGATAATTGAGATGCCATTGCCAATCCCCTTTTCGCTTATCTGATCGCCCAACCATACAACTAATGTGGCTCCCGCTACAAAACATCCTATAATTGTTATCATAGTAAGCGCGCCACCAAAGCCGGAAGTATAGCTTACAGCGCCGACATTGCGAAGACTGATAAAAAATGCGGTCGCCTGAAATATTGCGATACCAATAGCGGCAAGCTTTGTAATGCGGTTGATTTTTTTACGTCCCTCATCGCCTTCTTTAGACAGCCTTTCCAGAGCGGGAATAGCAACTGTCAGCAATTGCATGATAATTGAAGCGTTTATATACGGAGTTATAGACATCGCAAAAAGCGTACCGTTTCCGAGCGCGCCGCCGGTCATAGTGTCCATAAATTGAAGCAGTGTCCCTTCGCCTATAAGCTCCTGAATTTTTGCCGGGTCTAAAAACGGGACGAAGAGTGCAGAACCAAAACGGAAAACCAAAATAATAAACAATGTAAACAAAAGCTTTTTGCGAAGTTCATCGATTTTCCACGCGTTTCTGAAAACTTCAAACATTATTCAACCACCTCTGCCTTTCCGCCGGCGCTTTCAATTTTTTGTTTTGCCGCTTCCGAAAACTTTGTTGCCTTAACGGTAATAGGCTTTGAAATCTCGCCCTTAGCAAGTATTTTAATCCCGTCAAGCGTTTTTCTGATAAGGCCGCTTTCAACAATTGCCGCTTCGTCAACAATAGCGCCGGACTCAAAACGCTCATCCAAATCAGAAAGATTAACTATTGCGTATTGAGTAGCGAATATGTTATTAAAGCCTCTTTTCGGTATACGCATAGCGATTTTTGTTTGACCGCCCTCAAATCCCGGCTTTACACCTCCGCCTGAACGCGCCCACTGACCTTTATGCCCTTTGCCCGCTGTCTTGCCCTGTCCGCTTCCGTGCCCGCGGCCTATTCTCTTTGACGGTCGGTTTGAACCGAACGCAGGAGATAATTCATGTAGCTTCATTTATTTTTCACCCCTTAGTCATATACTTCTGTTAATGCTCGGTAACTTCTACCAAATAAGAAATACAGTTGATTTTACCTCTTGTTGCCGCATTGTCCGGCTGAATAGTTTCAGAGCCGATTTTTTTAAGACCTAGCGAATACGCCGTTGCTATATGACTGTCTTTACGCCCAACCAGAGATTTTTTTAGTTTTATTCTAAGTGCCATTATCTTTACCTTTCTGATAAACACTATTCTTTACGCTGCTATGCGAACAACTCTTTTACTGTTTTCCCCCTGATGGCCGCAACCTGCTTGGCATTGCGGACTGTGGTCAAACCCTGAACAGTTGCTCTAACGACATTAGTAGGGTTATTTGAACGAAGCGATTTTGTGCGGATATTTTTGATCCCGGCCATTTCCACCACCGCACGAACAGGTCCGCCTGCGATTACCCCGGTGCCGTCGGGAGCAGGTTTCATAAGAACCGAAGCCGCCCCAAACCTACCGACTATTTCATGCGGAATTGTACTGCCTTTAAGCGAAATCTCAAACAAATTCTTTTTCGCGTCCTCAATACCTTTACGGATAGCGTCAGGAACTTCGTTTGATTTGCCCATGCCGAACCCGACAATTCCCGTTCCGTTTCCAACCACAACTAGCGCCGCGATTTTCATGATGCGACCGCCTTTAACAGTTTTTGAAACACGCTTGATATTGACGACTCTTTCGGTTAGCTCATATTGCGAAGCATCTAAAAGTGCCAATTTGTTATCCTCCTATTATATTTTTATACGCAGGCACGTAACTTTGTTATACTGTTTTAATATTTTTATGTTTCGCCTGCCCGCCGCTTGTCAAAATTTTAGCCCACCCTCGCGCGCGCCATCGGCAAGCGCCGCTACACGACCGTGGTAAACATAACCCGAACGATCAAACACAACGCTTTCTATGCCTTTATCCTTAGCCTTTTCGGCAATCATAATACCGACCTTTTTTGCCGCCTCGATATTGCCGCCATAGCCATCGAATTTTTTTTCTATAGTGCTTGCCGCGCAAAGAGTAATTCCGGCTTCATCATTGATAAGCTGCGCATAAATATTCATTGAAGAACGAAAGACATTAAGGCGAGGCCTATCGGCCGTTCCGCTGATCTTTCCGCGCACTCTCTTGTGTCTTTTAAGCCTGTTTAAATTTTTATTCAATGTTTTAATCATTTATTTCTTACCCTTTCCAGCTTTTCCCTCTTTGCGGACAATAATTTCGTCAATATATTTAATCCCTTTTCCCTTATAAGGTTCCGGCGGGCGCTTGCCTCTCACTTCAGCGGCAAATTGCCCGACCTTTTGCTTATCTATGCCGTTTATAATGATCTTGTTAGGAGAAGGGGATTCAATAGTAATATCATCGTTGTCAGAAACAACCACGGGATGAGAAAATCCTAGTGTAAGCGTTAAATCTTTTCCCTGTTTAGCGCAACGGTAACCTACTCCGCTTATTTCTAATTCTTTTTTATAACCATTCGTCACACCCTCCACCATATTAGCTATTAGAGTTCGGGTCAGACCGTGAAGAGAGCGATTCTCTTTCGCATCGTTTGGACGAGTTATCTTAATTTCAGAGCCCTCAAGACTTATCGACATGGTTGGCTTAAAGGTTCTGCTGAGCTGTCCCTTAGGACCTTTTACGGTAACTGTGCTCCCATCAATGGCGACATCAACGCCAGCAGGAACAGTTATCGGCAATCTTCCAATTCTTGACACGTCTGTTCCTCCTTTACCATATAAAAGCAAGTATTTCGCCGCCAACATGTTCAGTCCTAGCCCGCCTATCGGTCATTACCCCTTTAGAGGTGGACACTATGGCGATCCCGAGGCCCTTCATTACCTTCGGCATATCCTTGCTGTTTGAATATATTCTAAGACCCGGCTTAGACACGCGCTTAAGCCCCTGAATGACTTGTGACTTATTCTCAGTATACTTAAGGGTAACCCTGATAACGCCCTGTTTATTGTCCTCAATCACCCTGAAATTTTTGATATATCCCTCATCAACAAGAATTTGCGCTATCTGTTTTTTCAGACTTGAACAAGGTATATCAACTGTCGGGTGCTTAGCGGAATTGGCGTTACGTATTCTCGTAAGCATATCTGCGATAGTATCAGTAATCTGCATGATTTACTTCCTCCTTCTAGATTTTATAGTGAACTAACTTGAAAATAAATTAAAATAATTTTCTGTAAAACGTGTTAAAGCGAAGATAGCGTGTCATTATTATTTATATTTTCTAAATTAATCAACTATACTGCCATTCTGGCAACCGCAATCCCCACCGCTTTATCAAATATAAAAACGGCCGGATTCACTTGAACGGCGGTAGTTTTTGCTGATCCTTACCAGCTTGCTTTTCTAACGCCTGGGATTTGACCCTTATAAGCCAGCTCTCTAAAACAAATTCTGCAAATACCGAACTTGCGCAGATAGGCGTGAGGTCTGCCGCATATTTTACATCTGTTATAAGCGCGAGTAGAAAATTTCGGTTCTCGTTTTTGCTTAGCAATCATAGATTTTTTTGCCATACTCTATTTAATCCTTTCACTTTGCAAACGGAGCGCCCATAAGCGCTAACAGCTCTCTGGCTTCCTC
>JAISVH010000144.1 GCA_031271685.1 Eubacterium sp.
ATCAATATTAAAATTAACGTCATTTAAATCTTTTAGCGAATTCGATTGTTTAAAAACGTCAATGGTCAATATATCAGGAACAAGCCCCTTTTGCTTTCTGCCTAAGCCAAAACTTATCGTGCTTCCTCCTTGCGCGGGACCGACATCTACTATCAAACCGTCCGGCGCATCATAAGCGGCTGAAAACAGCGCCTGATATATTTCCGGAGTCAGACAGCCGTTTGTAAGCTCTTTTATTTTTACAAAATCATCATTTTTGAGCATATTTTCCTCACTGTTATATAATTATATCATTTTGACAAAACATTTACATTTTTCAAAATGATATAAACACTGCGGCTTTGCCGCATTGCGCCGCTTTCAGCGGTGAGCGTAAACATGGAATTCACTTCCATGTTTACGCAATTCGCTATAATCGCGTTTATGTGCCCCGCCACTTAGGCATCGGTTAATTTTCAATCCCTGCTATAGTTAATTTACTTAGAAAACATCAAACATAATGATGCAAAAGCTACAAAATATAATGCAGTTTTGCAAAAATTGTTTTTTTGTTTTCAAGTTAATTTACTATAACGCTTGTTAAAACACTGGAAGCGGTTTCGCCGCAGATGTTTGAAAATCTATAAAAATAAAAATCCTCCCAATGGCATCCGCCATAGGAAGGATTTATAAAGCAGTCATATATTTAAGGCAATACCACACAGCTCTAGCGCGCAAAGCACGCATTCGTATTTTTTCGTCAAACCAGGCAATTTTACCGCGAATAACCGTTGATATTTAAGGCAAAATTAACGAAGTTTGGCGAGGAATACGCAAGTGATTTGTGCCAAGCCGTTAAGCGTGAGTTGTGCGGCGTTAGCTTGATCATTTTAAATACCCTGCCGCACAAAATCCCGTACGGATTTTCCCCCCGCTGTCCTTATAAGTCGCTTTAACCCAGGTATTTTCATCTTCTAGCTCCACTGACGCACCCTTGGGTATAGTCAATATAATTTCCCCGTCAGTTGATGGTTGCGTTCGCAGATTCAATGCGTCAATCGTGGTTTTCTTGAAAGTTTTCACATTTGTTTTTACCGATTGCGTTATCGTCAGGGATTTCTCCCCGATTATAAACGACTCCGGATTAACTCTAACTCCGTTTTCCCACACCTCAAAATGAACATGTAGTCCGGTCGAACAACCTGTGTTCCCAATTGTCGCGATTACCTGACCTTTTTTGACTTTATCGCCGGGCTTAACTTTAATGCTGTTATATTTTAAATGGCAATATCTTGTCATATACTTATCGTTGTGAGTAATTTTAATATTGTTTCCCAACGCGTCGGCATGGCTTGTCGAAGTTAATGGCAAAGTTTTGCTGACAGACGACTTTACATACTCGATAACGCCGTCAGCAATTGCGGTAACGTCGTCAGACATCCCTGGCGCGCCGGGAACTAAATCACTGCCATAGTGCGGGCCCCCATATTTGGGTTCCATGAATCCGTATGTAATATATACTTTACCGCCGACAAAAATTGGATTTTTGCAAATTTTTAATAATGTCTGATACATTTAAACCACCACCCCCAACAAATGGCAACGTTTTTTCATATGTCAATTTTCATCAATGTTACTTTTTTTGTTGCTCTTCCCGGTTTGCTTAAATATCTGGTGCCCGTACACACTCACACCGGTTACTAAAACACCTTGAACGATCCCGGTGAAAATGCCTTTAAGCCAGGTATACTCCGTTACAAAGGCAAACATATAAGAAGTAGCCAAAAAAATCCCGCAAGCTCCAAGTACGATTGGTATTCTCTCATCCGAAAAGAACTTCGCTCCCTTTATCCCAACCCCTAAAACATTTAAAATAGGGATAAGAATAAGTAATTCAGGTCTGATAAATTCCATAAAAACTCCTTTAAAAAATCTGCGGCATAACCGCGTGCAAAATAAAGGCGGCAACACCGGTAATTAGCAGTGTAGCTATAATCCAAAATATCCTGTCGGCAATTCCTGCCTTGTTTTTTTGCGGCTCATGCTGAACCTCATTAATTTCATCCGCGAGTTTGTTGGTTGCGTGCTGCACTTCGTCTAACTTTCCCGACATAGAAGCTACCGTCTGTGTTAGCAGTCGAAGCTCTGTATTTAGAGAGTACAGCTGCTTCATTTCTTCGCGTATTTCTTTTATTTGATCTTCCTGCGCCTCAAGTCTGTGTGAGTTTGATAAAGCGCGCTGCTTTATTTCCACCAACTCTTTTATCTGTTCATTATCCATAAAACCATCTCCTAATTAACAGCGCTCAGCTAATATTGGCTAACTACTGATAACTAACTATTAATTTCTTTTTTCTTCAGGTTGATTCTGTCTACCGCCTCCATCAGCGGTGCCTTGCCATTTGCCATGTTCACAAATGCCGGAATGTCTTTATTCAAGCAATGACTGTCATAATACGGCTTGTCAGGATAAACGAAGGTATGGCTATCCCCCATTCGACAATCCATAACAAATATCTCGCGCAATTCATTATAGCTTATCCCATATTCCTTGCAAACGTCGAAAAACTCAGCACAAAAAGTTACCTTAAGGGCAAGAAAACAGTTTTCCATATATTTTGCAAGCTCCGCTGTCTTCCAATCAGTAAATTTTATACGAAATCCGCCGCTCTTTACCTTTGTATAAACATCTGCGGCAGTGCTGCAATATTGCAATTTACCGCCCAGAACAATAAAATCCGGCGAATTGCTTGAATGTTGTGTTGTCCCATAATATTCTGGTGATATTACAATGTTGTCCTTGCCGGTAAAGCTTGCTAACATCTCTGCCGTGCCGACTGGCACTGCGGATTTAATTACGATAACGCGAGTGTTTACAAGGTCTCCTGTTATGTCTCGAACGATTGAAACATCAGCGGAACCGTTAGTCAACTTATCAGTTGGCACACATACAAAAGCGACGTCATAACAATCTGTCAAAGTTTCTTTAAGACTATAATATTGGATATTAGGATCATAAATTGTAATATCATGCGAACTGTTCCTTATTTCATTAAAAATAAACCTTCCGATATTTCCATAGCCGCATATTAAAATTTTCATGTCATTTTCCTTTATAAAATTTTATATATTTCATTTTTGCCGTCAAGCACCATAAGCTCTGATTTACTAAAGGTTTGAAATATTTTGCACTCATAATCGAAATCCACCTCGTCTGTACAGTCTTTAAAAATATGACGAACAATCATTTGTTCTGAGTGGTTTGGATTATAAATTATGTCCTCGCACACCAACATATCCGCTTTTTTATAAAACTCCTTAGCGTATGCGGTATAACCGAAACAGGCGCCGGCATTCAAATACCGATACTCGCCCCGAAAATCACGCCCCCAAACCTTATCGATAAGTAGCTTAGGATAGTTTGACTTCGTCGCGTTAAAAAGCAGCTTAAGGTCAAATCCCTGCTTTACCATGCCTGTCTGGATGCGCTCTCTGCCCGTCTGATTAAACCGTTCCGCAATATCCGACAAGTCACCGGTCAAAAGTATATCCATCGCGTCAAGAATTAATACATATTCCGTTTCAACCCTGTTCAGCGCTTTTCTTATATATCTCGGCTTTAGCGTGTTTGACCACTCTCTGCCAAATTCCACTTCATTCAAATACGGTATTCCGTTTTTCTCAAGCTGCTTGATAAGCATGCAGTTTTCCGGAAAATTAGCGACAGTAACAATAGACACATTATCCGGCAGCTTTATCTCCATGCCGTTAAACCCATCGCAAAGCGGCTGAAACTCAATGTAACAGCCGCCTTGAAAATGAGCCGCAAAAAAAAAGTCATTATTATAATTTAAAACTCGCATGAGCTTTCTCCTGTTAAGTACGGATTCGAGATGTCCCCTTAAATTTCTCAAAGGTCACAAAACGCTCATGATCGCTGAAAATTTCAATAGTCGCTCGGATAACGCACTCGTTACCGTCAGAATAAAACATATTTGCCGATTTAAAAACCTTCAGATCTTTCTCCGTATAAAAATTTCCGCTACATAAAGCCGCCATCATATGGCTGGCACGGGTGTAATAATTTTCCCCGCTTGCATAAAACGACGCATCGCTCCCATCATCTGACTGAGCCCACCAATCGTTTTCACGAATCATCCATCCTCTTCTAAGGCTACTGCCTCCGTCATAGCTCTGAGTGATCTCAAAAATTTCATTTATTTTAGAGCAAATCCCACCCTCAAATGTATCAGAGTTATCTATAATATCCGGATAGAAGCCGTTCTGACCGTTAGCTCCATACAAACACACATCTATAATGTGTTTTTGAGGATATTTAGCCATCACTTCGTTATGTCCGCAAGCTCCGGCCGCTACTTGACGTGTGGAGTTCATTAATTGAATCCCAAAACAAATACCCGACTTGCCAACCGGATTTGTTTTTCTCACTTCGCACCTTCTATAGGTACACTGCGGTTCATTATATGCATCTATACTGGCTATATTAATCTTATAACAAAATACCCCGCCGGGTACTTGAAACGTTCTTTCAGGCATTTTAACAAAAGTGTCCGTATCCTGTCCTTTTACCACTACTCCGTAATTCATTTTTAATTCTCCTTAAATTTATAATTTTAATTTTGAATGTTTGCGAATGGAATCAAGCTATATCCGCCGTCCGGCGTGGTAACTAAAATATGGTCGCCGCTTCCATCATCGTTTTGAACAAAACCATCATTGGTTTTCTCAAATAAGGTGACGGCGTAAACGCCATGCCCCGCGCCTTGAAAACTGTTAACAACATCCGGCTTGCTTTCAGCCACATTTTTTACCGCTTCTATATTGTTTATGATTTTTTGAAAAAGCGGATTAAAAATCTGTGTCGCGCTGACCGGATCACTATCTTCTAATTTTCTTATGTTAGGGTCATATGTGGGATTTTGATAAATATCATAATTAGCCAACTAGCTCCCTCCTTTCCTAAAAATTTATGTCAAATTTAAACATCAGCGGCGGAGCCGCTTCCAGTGTTTTAACAAGCGTCAGCGGGGGGGGGTCAATCACTAGCCGCTGAATTAACTAATAGTCAGCATGTCCCCCGCCGCCTAAGAGGCGGGGGACATAAATGCGGTTATATATAGCCAGTCAATTTTAAAAACCTAAAGGGTTTTGAAACAGCGGGCTTTGCCCGTGGGAAACCCTAAGGTGCACAACTGACTATTCAGCGAAGCAATTCCGCCTTCAGCAGCACGCGGCGAATTACGCGTCTTAAAAACGCATTTAGCGTTTTTAAACTGACTAGCTATAGCCGTTTGACTTTTTATTAACTATGAATCAACCTGCTATAACACCGTGAAAAGCGCGGTGCGCTGCCATAGGAGACGATTGTTTTTGTGGAATTCATTGCCATAAAAACGCGATTTAATCATTATGTATCAATCCAAATAAACTTTGTCTCCTTCATATATTTCCTTAGTAGAATGCCAAACTTGAAATATTTTACATTCATAGTCAAAAAAAACCTCTTCTTGCCTTTTGTCAAAAGCTTTTCTAATAAAATATTGTTCTGATTTTTTTGTTTCTCTGCTCGATTCAAAAACTTCTTTAACGTATTTATAAAAATCTATAAGATCTTTTGTTTTTCCAAAACAACATCCTGCGTTGAGAAATTTATATTTTCCATACTGTTGCCTATTCTTTAAGGTTTCAGTTAGCATCCCGGGCAACTTCCATATAGTGGCGTTAAACAGCACCTTTTTGTTATAGGTTAAAAACTTTTCTATAATGCCGTTTAAATCAGAAATAATAACAACGTCCAACCCGTCTAAAACAAGGGAATATTCTTTTTTCGATTCGATTAGCCCATCTAAAATCAAAGGGATTTTCATGGTCATAACCCAGTTTATTTTCTTTCCTTTTACAGGATTGATATATCTGATTTTATTATGCAACAATTGTTTATGAAGCGGAGCATTCTCCAAACAGTCGTCCGTGATAACCGAGATAATATCAATATTATCCGGAATATAAAATACCGTGTCCGTTAAACTATTAAGCAACTCCCTTTTTATAAGCTTACAGCTGCCCGGAAAGTGCGCTATCATTACCTCGTTTTTCGAATGTGAAAAATATCTTTTACCCATTATCTTTTTCCTTTAAACATCTTAAACAGAGCCGCTTCTAATGTTTTATAATCGTTTAACTTTAAATTTAAAGTGTGCTATAACAAGCGTCATCGTGGGATTAAAATCACCCGCCGCCTAAGAGGCGAGAGACATGAACGCAGTTATATCTATGTCAAATAAACATTACTGCCTTCAACTCTTTCATTAACGCCGTGCCAAACTTGAAAAATTCGGCAATCATAATCAAAAAATACATCATCTTGTCTTTTATCAAATGCTCTTCTAAGATAATACTGCTCATTGTCAGTAACAGTAAGATCATTTTCAAAAACTTCATTGCAATATTTATAAAAATCTATCAGATCTTTTGTTTTTCCAAAGCAGCACCCTGCGTTAAAATGGTTATATTTTCCATACTGATCTCTGTTAACGACGGTATCGATCAATATTTCCGGAAATTTCCATATAGTGGCGTTAAATAACACTTTTTTCCCATAAGTCATAAATCTTTCAAAAATATTATCCAAATCAGAAATTATTACTGCATCAAGTCCATCCAAAATCAGACAATACTCTTTCTTAGACAAAAGAAGAGACTGTAAAATCAAAGGTATTTTTTTATCCATGCTCCAAATAAAAAACCTGCCTTTAGCCGGATTTATATATTCTATATTATTACGCGACAATTGAATGTGAAGAACGGCATCATTCAAAATATCCTGGGTAATTACCGAAATAATATCAATATTATCCGGGATGTGAAAACTTCTTTTAGAAAATTCATACATTAAGTCATGATGTTTGATCCTGGATTTGCCGGGAAAATGGGAGATAAGAACCTCATTTCCGGAATGAGAAATATATTTTTTATTCATTATTTAACCCTTTTTGTTACAATGCTTATTTCAGCAGATTTTTTATAAAGTCCGTGTGCCTTTTTACATCATCCGCATATTTTTCAGGAACTCTATGCTCATAACGATATTGCGAAAC
This sequence comes from Eubacterium sp., assembly GCA_031271685.1. GTDB lineage: Bacteria > Bacillota > Clostridia > Oscillospirales > Ruminococcaceae > Ruminiclostridium_E. Next base: position 7,098 of record JAISVH010000144.1, read on the forward strand.
TTCTTCGGATTTTGTCAGTTCTTTTACAAACTCATTCACATGGTAAAGCTTGTATAAATGGTAAAATTTATTCTCTATCAATTTATTATATACAAAATTGAATTCATCAACGGTAACATGCAGTAGCTCATTTTGTCCGCTCGCGTGAAGAGGTATCAACTCATTTAAAAACGATTTTGAATCAATTAGTCGTTTTAATTGCTCAAAATTTATCTGATCCTCTAGCTCATATGTAAAATCATATTGGTTTCCGTCAGACAGTAAAACCTTAACTCCTTTTGTTATATATTTATTGCACTCTGAGTTGTTATCCGAAATCCTGGCCTTTCTAATAGCCATTGTCGATCCAAAGGACGGAGTTTCCAGATCCGCCTCGTTTATTGTTATAAACCCAAAATCGTCAAAAGACAAACCTTCATCCTGAAATCTGCGCAGCTCCTTAAAATATTCTAAAACCTGCGTCTTCAGTTTTAACAAATTTACTCTTAAATTAACGCAGTCATTAACCGACTTTATATAAGCTTCCTTAGAAGCAGTATACCACCCCAACTCATTAAAGTGCGTATTATTATCATCCATTCCTAAAATAATTCCGTCAAAGTCATCGATCTGTAAAAAACACATAAATTTCCTCCTATAAAATGGTGTCCGCCGTTGAGCTTGATATGGCAAATTGTGTCAGCATAGTTTAATAACATTGCCTTCGACTTTTTCTTTGTTTATATGCCAATTTTGAAATATTTTGCAGTTATAATCAAAAAACACATTATTTTGCTGTTTATCAAACGCTTTTCTTATATAAAACTGCTCAGACTCTATATAACTCGAATAAGAATCAAAAATTTCCTGAACAAGCTCATAAAAATTGAAAAGATGTTCAGTTTTCCCAAAGCAGCATCCTGCGTTAAGATAATTATACCGGCCATATTGTGATCTGTCTTCCACCAAATCAATAAGCATATCCGGAAATCTCCAAATTGTGGCGTTATACAATACTTTTTTACCGTATGTTAAAAATCTTTCGGTAATGTCATCCAAATCGGAAAGCATAACGACATCCGCTCCGTCCAATACAAGACAATACTCTTTAGTTGATTCAGCCAACCCCATTAAAATCAAAGGTATTTTTTTAGTCATAGACCATTTAAAACACTTGTTTTTTACGGGGTTTATATAATTAACTTTATTTATAGACAACTGTTTGTTAAGCGGCGAATTAGCAATAAGATCATCGGTTATAATCGAAACAATATCTATATTATCAGGAATATTAATTCTCCGCTCAACAAAGCTATACATAAGTTCCCGATAAGTCGTACTCAGTTTCCCGGGGAAATGCGCTATCATAACCTCATGATCCGAATGCGAAAAATACTTTATATCCATTTATTCATCCCAAAATTTTAAATGCCTGCCGCTTCGCGAGCAAGCTAAAATTTATTGTCTTAATCCGTAATGAAAGTCTTGTTCTCACGGCAAAAGCCACTCGAGACTTTCATTGCTCAAAATGTGCCTGTTTCTCGTCTGCCTACGGCATAAGCCCGAAACAGATGCACGTTATTAATCCTCACAAAAATCAAAGCTTTTGTGAGGATTAATATAATTCAAACATCTGCGGCAAAGCCGGTTCCGGTGTTTTAACAAGTATTAGCTATAGTTAATCAATATAAAAACTGACCCAAAGAATCCCGCAAAATCGATTATATTCACCGCCTTTTACGTCATTTTTCAGATATTTTCTAAGTTGATTAACTATAAAATATACAAGCGATTTGTGACGCGCGAGTTTTGCGGTATCAATTTAAATTATCTTCCGATTGCTATATAATTAATCATTACAGAATTTTCATACCCGGTTGAGCTTAAACTTGAATCAGGGTTCCTATTACATCTCACGCTAAATCCTGTTTTTGATACGTTAAACGTAACACATCCGCCATATCCCGTATTAGTGTCGATTCCCGCCTGTAAAGTGCAAATTACATTAGGAGCGTTATTAAAAACCGTCGGAAACGATATATCAAATCTTTGATTAGTGCTTTTAACCAAAATCGAATACTGTCCATAGGCCACCATAGACTCAACCGAAGTCGAACTTTTAAAAATCAAATATCCTTTGGTGCTATTTCCTCCGCTTGTTATAGAGTCACTTGACGTTCCGATGCCCAAACCATTAAGTTTTATTTTGTCCGCAGCGCTCATAAGTCCACTGGCGGTGGTGGTAGCGACAGCGGTAGACGCCGCGCCTATGTCGCCCGCGCTTAACGAAACAGCCCCGGTTTTATTGTTGACTGAAGTCACGGCATTTATTTGTGCCCCCGCTGATATGCCGTCAAGTTTTGCTTTGTCCGCAGCGCTCATAAGTCCTACCGCAGATGCAGTTGCGGTGTTTGAGGGAATAGTAACTGAGGTCTGTTTAATTGCCGTTACATGTCCGGTAGCATTTCCGGATGCAGATCCGACAACGGTGAATGATCCTCCAAACGCGGGCTTTGCTGCGGTATTGGCTGCGATATCGATACTTTGTGTGGCATGCGAAACCGTAACAGTTCCTCCCGTTCCACCGCCGGTCAAAGGCGCCGTTACGTTCACACCGGAAATATCACCGGCGGTTCTGATCGCCTCTATGTTATTAATAATTTTCTGAAAAAGCGGGTTAAAAGTTTGTGTCGCGCTAGCCGGATCACTGTCTTCTAATTTTCTTATTTCACGGTCATATACCGGATTGTCAGGAATAACATAATTAGCCATAATTTTCTCCTCATAATTAATTTTTCAATGACGTGCCGACGCTCTTTCAATGAGTTCAGTTTCAAGGCGTTTCGTCAACTTATCTTAAAGGACATTTAAAAAAATGACGCAAAAGCCTGACTATAATAACCGTGCGCCGTTATCGGCGGCAACGCCGCCGATGGCCGAGCGAACCTTGAAAAGCTAAGGCGTTCAAACATCTGCGGCGGAGCCACTTCCAGTGTTTTAACAAGCGTCAGCGGGGATTGAAAATCACCCGCCGCTGACGTATAGTTAAATTAACTAATAAGTCAGCATGGAACCCACCGCCTAAGAGGCGGGGACATAAACGCGGTTATAAGCGGTTTTGCAATTTTTTACAGCTGTTTTAAAATAGACCTGCTATAATTGTTCACTGCTGACAAACTCCGTCGTTGTTATTGTTAATAGCAGATATTTGTCAAAATTCGTCATCAAACGTAAAGGTAAACATAATACCGCTGTCTTTGCGCTTAACATAAAAAGTTTTAATCGCACACACTACGCCGTCATTATCTACAAGCGCAGCCTCGCTGATAGACGAGCCCGCTAAATCTGCTGCGGGAATCGTTGAGGAATATCTTGCAGTGGTAGGCACGGGATAAGTCGGAGCTGCGTCAAGAGCATAGCGTTTCAGCTCTTTTTTCAGCGCCGTTTCAGTGTCAAGAGGCGCTATAGGATTGCCCGAAGCGTCTACTCCTCCTTCTCCAAAGGCAATATGCGTGATTTTCGGCATAGCGGTAATTTTACCGCTTGTGATCTCACAAAGTTTCTGCCGCCTATACTTGGTGATAATACTGTTGTCTGCCATTATAAATTCTCCTTTACAAATTTGTAATTCAATATCATTGAACCGTCTAATTTATGGGAACCGTCAAATAAAAAACGGCTATCCATCGAAATATTTCCACTTAGGGTCGTCTCAAACCGTGCCATCGAGCCGGCAACGACAATCTGTTTATATCCTAGCTGTTCAGTATTTTTTGAGCTTATAGACATGCTAAAATCTGTCCGGCCTAAAGCCAAGCTTAGGTTTTTCCTCACAGCTAACGTTCCAAATTTGGTCTGAGAAAGCGTATTAATATTTTTAAACTTCACAACCACGTCATAGCCCTGATACTCTGAAATGTTGTTAACATTTTTAAATCTCATTGACATAATTACTCTCATATGTCCCGAAAGCGCATAGTCGTTTTTAACACTTGTTATTATGCCGATTCTCAGCTTGATAGGAAAGGGTTTCTCATTTTTAACCGTTGTTAATAAACTAAAACCTAAACGTAAGCTTAAAATATAATTTCTTATTGATGCCAAGTATTTACATTTGAATTGCAAAATTGTATTTATATTTTTTATTTTGCCTATTATCTTTAGGGGCTGCTCTTTCATACCCGAAAAGATTGCAGATTCTCTAACTGCAAACGTTATCGACCCATCCATATTAACCGTGCCATCCATAAACACGCAGCCGCCCTGAAGACCGTAATTATGAAACTCACCTGCAATATTTAAAGCGCTCATTTTAACGCCCGGGAAAGATAAATTTGTTTTAAGCGTATACGTGCCGTCCAACAGCGCAGAGCTGTTCAATATTTTGCCGTTTCCATGCATCCCAAGATTTAATAGACCATCTATAAATCTAAAAACTATCTGCCGATTGTAAAACGCGTTTATATTTTTCATCTTCACATCCAGGCTTAAAAACGGACCTTTCATCCCGGATAAAACCTCATACCCTGCCTCAAGCCTAAATAAACCGTCAATCTGTGCCTTGCCATCCAAAAATTTATCTCCGCCGTAAAATCCATAGTTGTGAAAAATACTTTGAATATTCAGCAAATAGCCTTCTATCCCTGAAAAAATCTTGATTATTTTGCAAAAAATAATATGGCCTGTTTCTTCGTTCGTTCCTGATAAGTATGACCGTTCGCATAAAAGCGAAAACAAGCCGTTAAGGGCCGCTTTCCCATCTAACAGCATTCCGTTCCACGGCGATTGCCCTCCTAAAGAAAGCAAAAACGAGCCGTCAAGTTTTACTTTACCATTTAGCAAACTAACTTCTAATAATATCCAAGTTTCCTGCACACCATAGTTGCGTAACTGAAAAGTATCAACATTAAGTGAAATAGCTTCTATAAATTTTTGAAATACATAAAAAATCCAGCTGCCGTCAAGCAATATTGATCCATCAAGATGATTCCCCTTAAAAGCGGTGTACTCTTTAATAGGGGCGAGGAGTTTAAACATAAGAGAAGCGCCGTTAATATTTATAAATATTAACGGGTCTTTGTTTCCTAGCCCCAAGACAAGGTTAGCGGGGCAAACACGCACTAACAAAGCGCCCACATTACCGATTTTATAATTTGAAAAATCAGTTAAAGTAATTATCAGCGTGTATTTTTCAGAATATAAATTTATTTTAAAATTTCCGCTTCCTAAAATATTAGATAGCAATATTTCAAGCTTATTATAAGTATACGGGAGTTGCTCACGAAGTCTAGCTAAAATAATCCTTTTCCGCTCTATAATATCATCGCTGCTCGGAATAATGCCAATAAGCTTCTCCCAGCGTCTAACGCCGTAAATGCTTGCGGTCTGAACAAACTGATTCGCTAGCACGAGCTCAATCTCGTTAAACAAGCCGTTGACCTTTTCTCCGCCAGTAATTTCAGGCTGTTCGGCATGCATCAGAGCTTTAAATTCACGAACATCTTTAATAATATTAGGAAAATAGTCGATCAGCAGCCTGTCACTATGTTTTGATACAGGCAGTTCACCGCCCGTTAACGCTATATACTCAGTGGTCTCTTTAACGGCATCCGGCGGTTCAGCTATTAGAGTCCGGTCAATATAATTTGCCATTTGTCAAGTTCCCCCTAATCGGTATTGCGTTTACACCCAGGAGCAAGTTTGCCTTCAGTTTTTTATATAACTCTTCTTTTTCATGTTCTTTAAGAGATTCTATATTGTCAAGCGCCTTTCTGCGCCCATCGTCAATCAATTCAGTCTCCCCGATATCAGCTACTCCGGCCACGTCCAAAATCCGATTTTCAATTTGGCTGATTCGCACAAGTAAAGTTGATTCGTTGTTATTCCTCCAGTCAACTTTATCCCATTCTTTCGACAATTCCATAAAATAATTGTCAATTGCGTTCTCGATATCGGCTTTAACGGCTATTAAATCTTCTCCGCCTTCAAAGCTATACCCGCGCATAAAAACGATTCTTAAGCCTATATCGATTTTTTGCTCAATTGCCGGCTCAACGGTTACCGAATGACCGATCGGAGCTATTCCCATCCCTTCCCCTTTTTTATGCGGCGGATCAATAGTGTTCTGCAGCTCTTTAATATGAGTATAAGTCGGGATTTTAAACTCGTTGTTTAAAACAACCAACCTTACCGTTCCGGCACAGATTGTAACTGCGCCCTCCTCTATCATCTTAAGCACCCGGCCAACCCATTCTATCATTTCTGTTTTGCCGCTCAATCCCTCTGCCGCGTCGGCGTTATCGGGCGGCAAAAGGTCAAAGGGTCTATATTTCCCGCTAAATGTCGGATATACCTTAACCGCGCCAACTCCTTTAAGGGCAAGCGTTTTTTCAACGTAATCCTGGATATTTCCGCCGTATGCCTGCGCATTTAGACTTTGAAAATACCTATTACGCAAACTGCAATCGGACTCTTTATTTCTGCCCGTTATAAGAGTGGTGGTAAGCTTGGCTTTTTTTAGCCCGTCTATATAGTTTACAGGAATTAATAAACCGCTTTCCGTATTTCCGGCTTCACCCACAGTTAAACATTCTAATTTATAATAAAACACCTGCTCTTTGACTTGTTTAGAGTCTTCTTCAGTCATCTGCTTTGCGGTTTCATTCTCGGTTTTTTTATTTTTTTCATCTTCCGCCATTTTCGACATTATAATTTCAGCTATCTTAGTCGCCATATCTGATCTGTTTTCAGCAGAATTTTCATCATTGTTTTCGTCTGATTTTTCCGCTATGTTTTCAGATTGTTCTAAGGTTTCCACTTTATTTATTTCATTTGATGCGGCTTCACTTTGTTTTATCTCTTCGGTTTCATTCTGTTTTGTCGTTTCAGCTTCATCAAACACACCAACCACTCTATAATTTAATTTATTTAATGAAAAAATCGGTCCCCCTTCTTTAGGGTCAATTAAGTGGTCTAACTTAATATTGAACTCGCCCTTGCGTATTGCGGCAGTCGCCGGATACGGCGTGATTCCGCGTTCCGCGCAGCGGCGTATAAGGTACTCCCCTGTTTGGGTGTCGGCGAAAGATTCTTTTAAAACTCTGTCAAGCTCCAAATACATCATCGTCATTTCATAAGCTGCCGGAGATAGAGATGTTCTGACCAACGATCCCTCTCGCGTGTCAATGCTTATGCCATAGTCGTCAGCCCACTCGTCTACCCTTTGAAGCATACGCGAAAGAATAAGGTCATAGCTCATACTTTCATACATTAGATTTTCACCGCCTTTTCGATCGGAATCTTACCAAATATTGTTACTGCCGTAAAGGTTACATAAACATAACCTCTACCTATCTTAAAACTAAAATTTTCCACGCGCTCAATCCTAGTGTCATGAAGCAGCGCTTCCGAGATTCTGCGCGGTATCTCCGCCACCACATAGGATGTCGGCAGACCGAACAAATCCTCCAGCTCAATCCCGTAATTTCTTGAAAATATTACATATCGGTAACGCTCGGTTCCAATAATGAGATATATAGCCTGTTTCATAGCGTCTATATTATCTGTAAAGCCATAACATATATTTTTTTCAATGTCAAGATAAAAGGTATAACTAGACGGCTCGACAATCTCGTAGCCGTTCCTTAAAAAGTTGCTTGATTCCGGGAGCATATTTATCACCCCAAATTATTTAATTGATTAGAACGCGTTCGGTAATATTCAATGTGACTAATAACGCGAAAATTTTCGTCAGACGAGGCAGTTTTGGCAAGAATATCCGTTGATATTTATATCGTTTTGATATAAAACGCTTACGTTTTTCAAAATGCTGTAAAAACTGCGATAAAGCCGAGTGCGCCGCTTTCAACGGCGAGCGTTAACATGTAAGCAAATTCCATGTTAACGCAATTTACTATGAGGAAAAATTAACAAAATATTGCAAAAAGTTCTCCGCCAACGTTCATGCTGCCTATTATCTAACTTATTAAGCGTTGAATTATAAATTTACTAAATTAAAAGCTAAACGAGGATTTCTCTGTTTGCGAATATCGCCCGTAACGCGCACGTTACGGAACCCCCTTTAACTTAAAAAATACTAAGTAAAAGGACTATACCCTAGCCTAGCCTGTCAACTATGACATATCGCTGCCCTCCCGGCAGTCCTATTAAAACCACTTTGTCGCCCTCTACCAATGCGTTATGGATCGTAAACTCTTTTTTCCCCTTATATTCGTGAGAATGGTTCGTTGGAAGGGATTCGCCACTAAAAGTATAAGTGTCAATTATTTTATGTTTATGCTGAGTTTCATCCTCCGTCTTATGCTCCACAGTCATTTCTACAGTATAATCCGTTACATTGCGCGTTAATACAAGCTGCGGCGCACGAAGAGTTTCTTTCTGCTCAATATCTATCTCCAAAGGCGAAACACTTTTAACTGTTCCAAAAACAACGTCCGTCGGACGCTTCGCGTCAACCGCCTCAACTGAAGCCTTTTTAATGGTTCCAATCAATGTGCTCCAATCTGCCATCAACCCACCGCCTTTTTAAAAATATAACCGCGTTAATGTTCCACCCGCGCGCCTCTTAGGCGGCGGGTGATTTTCAATCCCCGCTGACGCTTGTTAAAACACATTAATAAAACATGCTAGATCTGAGAGTCAAATCCATCCAGTGCTCACTCTCATTCCATACATGAGAGCATTTTTCGACCAACATCTTGCTGTCAACTGCCATGTCTCCTAGATTCAGCTTAACTGTTACAAGACTTCCAGCCCTCACACGAACATCACCCACCACATTTTTGATCTTCAGGCTTCTAGTCGGAGCATTATACATTTTAAGAAGATTATTGGCCTTCGTCTGCCCCACTTCACCTTTTTTAATGGATTCAAAATACTGAAGAAGTCCCCATTTTTTTATATTGTCAAGGTCTTTCGCGTCATAATAGGCTCTTCCTCCGGAATCACTATCCTCATAAATTAATTTAACTTTATTATATGTTTCATTGTCTATTGAAATATTATAGTCAAAGTTTTCAGCGGTTCCCTCATTAATGCAAATCGGCACCTCCATGTTCTCCGGGGTCTTTAAACACAGTTTTCCATAATCGTCATACAGCACAAACATTTTTCCGGCATGCGTTAATTCCAGATCTAAGGCATTATAAAAAATATCCAGTAAAGAAGTATTTTTTTCATTTCTGTCAGATATTATAAAATCAGTTTTTTCAATATCCCCTAGCCTTATCCCATAGTCGCCCGCTATCATTTCAATAACATCGCTTGCGGTTTTGTTATCATAATAAATGGTATCCTTATTTTTAAGATACCTTATCTGATCATAAGCTGTCACGCTTATAGAGAGCTGCTTATCAAATTTCCGCGAAAAAACGTTACCGTGAAACACATCTTTCCCGTCTACAGACAACCCGACGGCGCTGCCTTCTTCCATTTTAAGAAAATCATCTCTTAAAACATTAAAACTAAGCTTCCCCGGCGAACCACGGCGTTCGGTTTCCCAACTAACGCCATCCAAAACAGAAGGCTGCCAAAGTTCTCCGTTACTTTCAATCGCAAGCTGAAATTGCATAATTTTCTCCTGTGCATAGTTATCTTATTACCCCTGCAACAAACAGCAAACAAAATATCACGTAGGATTTTGCCGTCAAACAATGCAATTTTGACGCAAATATCCATTGATATTTAAGGAAAAATTAAAGCAGTTTGGCGGCAAAAAGACACGTAATAATTGTCGAGTGTTTGTTGCAGGGGTAATAATTTCAAGCGTCCGCGGCTTTGCCGCAGTACGCCGCTTTCAGCGGCGAACGCAACCATGGAATTCACTTCCACGTTTACGCAATCTGATATAATTTTATTTTACTCCCACAACACAAGATTTCAGAACCCAACCGAGATGCCCACCGCTCATATTAGTTACATGATATGGATGTGAGCCTTTTTCATTAATTATATTAACCTTGCCGTGCTCCCCGTTTAGCGTCTTGCCGGGACCCTGCCCATAACTATCAATGTGAAGCCGTCCTGTAATTATCACTTTAGATCCGACAGTGATTTTTTCAGGCTCGCTTTCTCTTTTTTGCTCTGCGGTTCCCTGTGGTTTTTCTTCAGGCGAAATAGGTTTTATAGTGATCTTTGTAGAGCCGTGGCTCTGATATTGCTTCAAACTTACGTCAACCATAATGTCGAGGCCTTCTTTTGCGTTTTCCTCAATCGTATATTCTTCAAGGCTTACCTTCATATTGGTTCCGCCCAACGAGCTTTCGTTATACTCAATGGCACTTAAATCCTCTTTATTTAAATCAACTTTAGAAGCGCCCCCGGGGAATGTGCGCGCAACAATAAATTGAAAAGGCTTTTGCCCAACTTTAAGTTTTTCAAAATGATCCAAATAATAGTCTGAGCGTTTAAAACCATCAATATATTGAGCGAAAGGATAAGGATAATTCGGCAGCAAGACCTTAAACGACACATCACTGAGTCCCGCTTTTTTAAGAACGTTTATTTCGCCTTCATTAATTAAGTTAAATGTTTTATTTTGACCGTTAATACTTATTTTTAACTGTCCGGGTGTTACCGGCAGCAATATTCCTCCAAGATAAAAATCATATGCCATTACGCGTGTACCCCCTCTGCCGTAACATACAGCGCCTCTTGAACATTGCCGATAATATAGTCCGCAATACCGTCCAGATCCATTTTTGAGTTTACACTATTATGTATTCCACCCACATTAAGCTTTACTTCGGCAGTAGTAAACTTATTAATGGCTTCGCGTTCTGCGGCATCGCGCATATATTCCATATCTTCTTCAGACGCGTTTTGAATTGTATCGGAGTTGCTAGCATTACCTCCATATGAATTTCCTCCAATATTAGAGGTAAGGTTGGCGGTACAGTCTATTTCTGCGGCTGGAGTATTATTTGGATCATAAGGAGTTGAGTTGTAACTATTTTGGTCTAGTGCCGCGTTGTTGTTTTCCTCTTTCTTTTTTTCTGCTTCAGCTTGAATGGCATGTATCTCGTCCAGCCTTTTCTGATGGTTGGCATCCGCTTCCGCTTTCATGCTATCAATTTTTCCAGCTCGCTCAGCAATATTAGCGTCGATCTCATCGCGACTTCGCTGTAGCGCCTCATTTCGCGCTTGCTTATCAGCTTCATTCTGAAGCTGCGCTTCCGTACCAAATGATACATGATTGATAGTGCTTATATTAACCCCCGGGATCAAATTCAATGTGTTTATGAATCCGTTTATGATATCAATAGCGCCGTTTACCATATTTTGAAGTATCATTAAAACGTTCGCTCTCATGTCTCCCATAAAATTGGCGATAGCCGTTCCTGCAGTCAACATACCTAACTTCATCTTATCAAAAAGATCAAGGACAAAATAAACACCCGTAAAAAAGGCGATCTTAACCCAATCCCATGCGCACAATAATGCGTCCACAACAATAAGCCATAATGCTCTGAACCCTCCGACGGAAGCAGCCCATGCCGTAATAGCTCCAATTATTATAAAAATTATAGAAATGATTAAACCTAAAGGATTTGCATTAAGAACAAGATTTAATATTGTTTGAGCCACCGTAAGAATAACTATGGCTATCTTCCATGCTGCAAAAGCTCCAATTACTCCCCAAAGGATTGGCTCGATCCATGACCAATTGTCAGCAATAAATCCTGCGACGCCCGCAATCATATCAAATATGCCGACTATATTTCCGGCTACCGCAGAAATCATCATAGAAACGTTAGCTACTATAGTCTGAAAGGCCGGCGAACTCGCAAACTCGCTCAGTTTTTCCAAAGCAGGCTGAAATGCTACTAAAGCGTCGCTTTTTATTCTTTCTACAGCGCCGGCAAAAGTTTGCGGCACATCCTGAAACTTTGCGTTTGTCTCGTCCGTTACAGAAAACAAAGCATTTTTAATTACATCGGCGGTCAGCATACCCTTATCTGCCCATTCCTGCATTGTGCCTTCCACTCCTGCGCTTGACATATATGATTTAACAGCAGAAGCAAGCACCGGAGCATTGCTTAATTCATCGCCGGTAAATTTTCCGCTCGCCATCGACTGCGTAATCTGATCCATTGCCGCTTTCTGATCCTCAACGCTTGTCCCGCTTATCGCAAACCCCTTATTCATCTGGTCTATAAAGGCAAGCATTTGATCATTGCCGCTAAAAGCGTCGCCGGCCTGCTGACCTAAGCTAGCGACGGCATCGGCGGTAGCTTGATAACCCACTCTCGAATTTGAAGCGGTTTGAGCAATTTTACCCTTAAACTCGTCAAGAGATCCACCGTCATCAACAATATAATTAAGCTTGGTATCTGTCTGGGCGTTTGTATCCGATAAATTTAAAAGCTGACCTACACCCTGTACTGACAAAAACTTGCTTGCAATGCCATCCATTTTTTTAAATAAGGCCCCGCCTATGAAATCCCCTTCTTTTAGCTTAGTGTTAAAAGCTTGCAGGGCTTCCGAAGCTTTGGAGATACCTCCTTTTACGGCATTGATAGGCTCTGACTTCATTTCGGCGGCCACACCTACACGAACCGACCTCGAACCGATGCTGCCCAACGCCGCATTGACCGACTCCATCCCCATTTCGGCGGCCACGCCTACACGAACCGGTCTCGAACCGATGCTGCCCAACGCCGCATTGACCGACTCCGTCCTCATTTCGGCGGCCACGCCTACACGAACCGACCTCGAACCGATGCTGCCCAACGCCGTATTGACTGACTCCGTCCTCATTTCGGCGGCCACACCTACACGAACCGACCTCGAACCGATGCTGCCCAACGCCGCATTGACCGACTCCGTCCTCATTTCGGCGGCCAC
>JAISVH010000149.1 GCA_031271685.1 Eubacterium sp.
AGCGCAGTTCCACCGGTATCGGGCTGTACCTGTGCCGGCAAATTCTGACGCGGCTGGGGTTTGGGATTTCCATTGAGTCGGAAGTGGGGGTGGGGACACGGGTGGTGATGGATATACGGCAGAATGAATTGGAGATGGACTAAGAAAGGAACGGCTTCAGGAAGAAGGAATTGACTAATGTCAACAAGTTAACACATAGTTATGATGAGAACAATGCAATGCAACAAACCAAGGCCTAAAATGTAATACAACTGTAACGCAAAAACCAATAAAAGCACTTGACAAATCTAAAACGTCCCAATAATCGACAGAACACCTTCGCAATTGGTGTACCTCATGATTATTGGATGTGTATCAATGAAATCGCTGCGTTTACTAGCGAATCAAATTCGTAATAAGATTTACGACAAATGCTTCAAAGAAGAAGCGCGTAAAACGCCCAAAGATTTTACCAGGGACAGAAAGATGTCTTTTGAGGAATTGATTATTCATATGCTTACGGCATTTAAATGTAGTACGGCAAGTTCTCTGCGACGTTTTTTTATCAACTTGTGTGTGTCTGTGGGCATGACTCAACAAGCGTTGTCGGAAGCTCGTAAAAAGGTAAAGGTAGAGGCATTCGTTATTCTTTTTGAGGTTTCTGTAAATGCGTTAACAACGTGTACCGAAAAGAATTGGAACGGTTATCGGGTTTATGCGATAGACGGCAGTAAAATTGCGCTCCCTACCGATAAAAAACTACTTGAATATTACGGCGCTTTGGGTAAAGACAATACGGCTCCAACAGGGCAGGGTTCTATTCTTTACGATGTACTAAATGACATCATCGCAGATGCGTCTATTGAACCGATGACTACAGATGAACGAACCCTGGCGAAAAAGCATTTACTTGCCTGTGAAAAATTGGTTCCCGATGATAAAAAGCTTATTATTTTTGATAGAGGCTATGCGTCGTTCGAAATGATTGAAATGCTTGAAAGCATGGGTTTTTATTATGTTTTCCGGGTTAAGCGGGGATTCAATAAAGCCATTGACGCTCAAACCGATTCGGATGCTTATGTTTGGCTAAAATCCGGTGATAAACGTATTCATGTCCGTGTGGTCAAATTTATGCTCGACAGCGGCGAAGTAGAAACGCTTATTACCAATATAACGGATGATCGGCTTGGGACAGCCGAGTTCAAGAAACTATATTTCATGCGTTGGCCGGTTGAAACTAAATATGATGTCGTCAAAAATAAGCTTCAACTAGAAAACTTCAATACCCGTACCGTTGAAGGTATTCAACAAGATTTTTATGCCACTATGCTTCTGGCGAATTTCGCCGCCGCTGCCGCTATGGATGCTCAAGCTGATATTGAAGAAAAACGTAAGGATAAAGATAATAAATACCAATACAAAGCCAATATAAATGAAGTTATTGGCATCCTCAAGGATAGGCTGGTTATTGCGTTATCTTTTAATTCTCCCGATATTCAATCGGCTGTTATTGATAAAATTGAAGCAGAGATTACGCGCTATGTCATACCTGTTAGATCGAATCGTTCTATTCCGCGTAATAAATCCCCTCGGAAGGCTAAATTCTTTCATAATCAAAAGGCCAATTGCTGAGGGCTGCGCTTAACTTGTGGACATTGGAAATCTGTCTTGATTAGATTGTGCTCTTAGAAATTTTCTGAGGTCGGCGCAAAAAACTACCCCTTTGTAAATGCTGAATCCGACCTTAGAAAATTTTCAGAACGAGAGCGCGGATATTTAGCAATGCTTTATCGAAACATTCCCTTATGCATTCTTTTTATTTCAACATTTTTAGCTTGTTAAGTAATCATGTTTTTCAACTTTAATTCTTATGTAATTTGGTGAATACTTACAATGCCTACAGATGTATAAACAACGCAAACAAACTGCCGAAACAGTTTCTGTTTTCATAAATGCAATTCATGACTCTTATTATCATCATGGTTAGATTACGGCTGTTGATTGTAATCCCTTGCATGATTAGGTGTTATCCATGCTCATTACAAGTATGATAAAAGATTCTGCGTTTTATACAGTTTTATTGGTTTTGCTACCGCTTTAGCGGTTTCGTTCTGTTTATAATGCGTGATTATAGATTTTATATCCGAGAGAAGTATACAGCTCTCTTGTGCCCGGCTGAAGCGCTCTTAGTGTAATAATTTTCGCACCGTTGTTAAAAGCGTAGTTCATAGCCTCCGTACAAACCATCCTTGCAAAACCCTGTCGCCTATGGTTTGGGTCAGTAGCAACAAATTCAAGGGAGCATATCTTATCATTGTCCATAATGGAGGCAAAAGAAACAGGAATATCGTCAACATAACAAGTAAAACAGTTTAGTAAACCTTTTTCGCACCAGTGGTAATGATTAACAGGGTGGATATCGGTGTAGCCGCCAAACATTATGTTGTTTACTGCTGTTGCCCACTCTTTAAAAGCGGTAGGAGTATCCACCTTTTTAGCATAAGCTGTCGTAGGCCGATTTGCTTGGTTTATCTGATCCTCTGGCAGTATAGCCATATATAATTCATCGCCATCAGCAGGCTCGATAACAGGTTTTCCCTTGTCCTTACCATGAATCATGGTATACAGGTCATCAGAGGATTGCAAATCCCACCAGACAGGCATCTTAAGAGTTTTTAATTCGCATATTATTTCAAAACGCTCGCTCTGAGATAAGCTTTCAATTTTCACATCAAAAACAAACTTAACGCCATGCTCTCCTTTCTTAGGTTGAATGTAGCTGTAATAATCATTTTTAAAGTACATCATGTGATTAGCTTCTCCGAAAAAACGAAGGTAAAAATTTGCTCCATCATCTACACAACGGATTATATCTCGATCAGTCACTTGACGTTCCCTCCTCCGAAAATATTACTCATGCACTTAAGAATGGCAACTCATATTTGACGATAAATACTAATAAAACAGAAAGCTGGTATCAGAAAACGGCTAATGTTGACTTCCAAGGTAATATAAATTGCCAAAATCACCCGCCGCCACACCCGGCAGCGAAGCTAATAAAACTAACCAACTGCTAACAATATACAAATATGTCAAGGATGGAACAACTTGCGTTCACATTAAGCAATTGCGCAGATAATTTGGATTTTCATAAAGCAAATAATTAAATCTCTATTCATTAGGTCATGCTCTTAGTGGAGGTGTTAAAAATGATTTGCATGATACGATTCACTATCTAACATATATTTTTTGCTGTATTCCAGCATATTTTTAATATGCGGCAAATCATTTGCGGTTGGCGAGTTAAATTGAATGGTATGTTGTGAGCATACGTTTTTTATTTCCTTGCCAAAAACGGACGTATCGAATCCACCTGTACAACCATCGTGGCAAACATAACAACAGGCTATACGGTTTTGAACGGCGGAGGCGGATTCGGCGTTAAGCTCTTGACTAAAATCACCGTACCAAAAGTGAACATCAAAATTATTATCTCCACCAACCCACATACCCATAAGGCATTTACCGTTAAAAGGTACCTTCCAACAACATTTTTTACTTGATTGTATAGGCGTAAGTTTTACTTCATTAAGGTATGCGGCAAGGCTCATGGCAACTTCCTTCATTTCTCCCGTAAGGCGTTGTTCAATTAGGTCCTCAAATTTAGAAGCGTTTGTTTCTGTCATTGCAATTCCTACTGCTATATAATATAAAATCGTTACGCTGCGCCCGTCGCCCTACATTGCCGCAGAAAACTTTGGTACGCCGCGCCGCCAGTTCCATGCACACAGTATAGCAAAACCCGGCA
>JAISVH010000033.1 GCA_031271685.1 Eubacterium sp.
AAAATCATTGAGGATTACGCCGTTAAAGAAGAAAACCGGCTGCTGCAAAGCCAGATTGATTCCTATCAATACCAGTTTGAACAAATCAAAGAATCCCAGGCTGTAATTAGCAGGATAGAGCATGACATTGAAAAGCACCTTTTGGCATTGAAGCTGGATTTGAAAAACGCGCAGCCCCGCGAAGCCGAACTGAAAATAGACGCGCTGATTGGCAATCTGCGCCTTGCCGAAAACGTTGCGGACAGCGGCTACACGGACATGGATGCTATTTTGAATTACAAGGCAATGCAGGCATCGGCGTTTGGAATACGCATGACCTGCGACTTGCGTCTGCCCTACACGTTAAATATCAACACCACCGACCTCGCCGTTATTTTGGGCAACGCCTTAGACAACGCCATCGAAGCATGTAAGACGGCGGAATCTTCTATGCGCGAAATAAGCATCGCAATAAAATACGATAAGCATAATCTGTCGATGACTATCACAAATCCGTTTACCGGCGAGATAAAGACGGACGCTGCCGGGGAGCTTATCACGACGAAATCGAAAGGCCGTCACGGCATCGGTCTGAGAAGCATACAGGAGGCTGCGGAAAAGTATAACGGGCTTACGGACATTACCGCGGAGAACAACCGCTTCACCCTGAAAATCCTGCTTTTAAATCTGTCAAGCCAATGAAAATTACCAAACTTGCCGCGAAACCGACCAGACGTGCCGCATTTTCGTCTGGTCGGTTTTTTTGCGTTATTCTATAAGCGATTGCGAACGGTATATCAAAGGGAGATAGCAAGAACGGCCGATATCGACGATGTGTTGCCTTGGAGTGATAAGCTGCCTGTTGAATGCAGAACACCGATGAAGGCAGAGAAGAGTATGAGGTAAGGGACATGCGATTATTGGACGCTTACGTTTAAGTGATTCCGGTACTTATGATGAATTGCTTTTAAGAAAAAGAATAAATCTTTTAGGACAGATAGTAGCTTAATATTTATGAAAAAAGGGGTAAGTAAAATGTCGTTATTAGAAGTTAGAAAACTTGAAAAAGCTTACGGTGAAAAAAAGGTTTTGTCCGAGGTGTCTTTTCAAATCAATCCGGGTGAAGTAGTAGGACTTATCGGAAGAAACGGTGCGGGCAAAACTACGATACTTAAAAGCATAAGCGGCCTTATGTCATATAACAGCGGCAATATCCTTTACAAAGGCAAAGATATAGGCAAACAACCGGAGCTTATCAGGGATTTCGGTATTTTGATTGAGTGTGCTTTTCTGGATTATATAAGTGCTTATGACAATTTAAAGGTGCAGGGTTGGGCTAGCAGCGGAAAACTGGATCAGGATCTCTATATGAGAATGGATGAGGTTTTGCGTCTTGTGGATTTGTATGAGGTTCGTAAGAAGAAAACCAAGGCCTATTCTTTTGGTATGAAGCAAAGATTAGGATTGGCACAGGCTATTTTGACCGGAAAAGGATTCCTTATGCTGGATGAGCCTTTTATCGGTCTTGATCCTGTCGGAAAAGAAGTAGTAAAAACTGCAATTATTCAAAAGGCTAAAGAAGAAAATCTGGGGATTCTGTTTTCCAGCCACGACCTTCCGGATGTTGCGGACATATGTGACAGAGTAATTATGCTGGAAAACGGTTATTGTACTGCAGTTAATTCTCCCCGGCTTCGTGCGAAATACGCGATTGTGCTTAAGAATATCTTGCCTGACAATCTGTTTTTGCTCATTCCTCAAGGAATAGAGTCTGACGAGTCCCGAAAAATACTGTTTCTTAACGACCAAGGGAAATCTTCCGGCGATGAAGCAATTGATATAAACGTACTTTTACGCTTCCTTGTTCAACATGAGATAGCTGTTGACAGGATTACCTTTGGTGATGAAACCTTAAAACAAATGTTCAACGGAGAGGAGAAATGAATTATGATAAGGATAGAGTTATTTAAAATTTTTCGCAAAAAAGAGTTTTCAGTGCTGATGTTTACCCTTTTGCTTCCCCTCGCTTTTGCCTTTCTGATCTATGCGGGCGCTGTCAAATCAAGTGATGTAAGTTCGGGTCCTTTGGCTTTGCCGGGTTTGATGGCGGTAACTTTCGGATTTTTTGAGCAACTGGGGGCACTGGGCATTATCGCCGGTATCATGGCTGTTTCGACGCTGTCCTCGGAAATTGATAATCACAATGTTTTGCTGTATTTTCCTCGTTTGATTTCCAGAAAGAAACTCTATGTCAATAAAGTCTTGGCTCTCACCATTGCATTTACTGTTTGGTCTGCTTTGTTTCTTTTGGTCTGCGCTATTGCATATTTCTTCCTGACTTATAGTGGAAGCGCTGAAGTATCGGGACAGATCAGTGATATATCAACTCCGGCGTGGCTTTCGTCAATGCTCGCGACATATGTATATCTGTTGTTCATAATAAATGCCACTCTGCTTATCGGAGCATTTTGTAAGCCAATGGTCAGTATCTTAGCTTTGTTGGGGATACTATTCGGAAGCATTCTGCTCCATCCTCTGCCGATAGTTGGAAATCTTCTTCCGATTCATTATATGCAAGTTGCGATGAATCATCTCAACACAGTAGCGGACATTCCAATTGTAATCTTAAACTATACCATTTCCATTATGATGTCGTTGGTGTATATCGTTATTTTTGCGATTTTGGGAAGAAGAAAGATTGCCCGATTGGAAGTGTAGTTACTTGCCTGATAAAGCTATAGTATAACGGGCATACGAACAATATTTCGGAAAACAACCGCTTCACGCTGAAAATCCTGCTTTTCAATCTGTCAAGCCAATAAGAATATACCAAACGTGCCGCGAAACCGAC
>JAISVH010000139.1 GCA_031271685.1 Eubacterium sp.
CTAGGTAAAATAAACGCGTATTGTGTAGAACAAAAGAAAGGAGACAACTTGAAAATATAAAAAATGGAGGTCATCTTATAATATATATTATAACTTATAATCCAATAATTGTCAATGACGCTGAATTAGTATTTTATTGATTTTTTTATTTTTGTAGCAATACACAAAAACATTATATCTTTTTTTACGAAAGAAGCATTTAAAACATTTGCGGCAAAGACGCTTATATTTGATCAACTTCAAAAAATAACCAAAAAATGCCGCAAAGTTTTGGTATATAGACAGTCAATTTCAAAACCCTAACTGATGCCCCTTAAATAGCGGGTGTATTGATCTGCTTTAATTTCTAACTTGTCCTCTGAGAAATACAAATTTTTGTCAAAATTTTTATCGCGGTGGGGCGCAGCTCCTCCATCTTTTCTTCCATCGACTTTTTGTTTTCAGGGTTTCTTAATGACGAGACGGATACAAAGCTTGCAGGCATTGCCGCCAATGCCTCAAGATATATCCCATTAAGGCACTCGTCGCATTCACAGAGGTTAAACCGTGACACAATACCATAAATCTCATCAGAAATCAAAAGCGAGGAAATATTTACCAATTTATTTTCACTATTTGAATTGTACGTATCGGTCAAATCGCCACGCAGATGTCTTAGCGCTGATTTTTCAGGATTTGGCCCCACGATTTTTGCAAACATCGGGTTTTCAGGAGTGACAGAAATCAGCTTGTTTTCGTTGATTTTATCTGATCTTGAAATTATTTTGCGGCGTCTTGAAGGTTTTGAGAGCAAAATGTTTGACATAGAACTCCTCACTATAGTATTCTATTGATACTCTATTTCTTCCGGCCGCTGATATTTTCTTGGCCGTCCTCTACCCAATTTTTTTATCACTTTTTTAGGTTTTTCACGCCCCAATATTTCATAAGTGAGCGACTCAAACTCTTCAGCCGACCTTGAACGCGGCGCGTATTCACTTATTGGCTTGCCGTGCGCCGGAGCTTCAGCCACACTTATGCTCTGTCCTATTTTTGTTTCAAACACTTCCGTATTAAGCTGCTCTGATACTATTGCGGCTAGCTCCTCTACCTCCTTGGTGAGTATCAAACGGGGGTTATACTTATTAATAAGTATGCCTCGTACTTCAAGGGACTTATTAAAATATTTTTTAACCGCAAAGATAGTCTCCTTAAGCTGCGATAAGCCCTGAAGGCTTAATATCTCGCCCAACATGGGTATTATAAGCCAGTCTGCGGCAGTATAAGCGTTTATTGTCAATATTGAAAGCGCAGGGGGCGTATCTATTATAACATAATCATAGTCAGTGGCAATAAGTTCTAACTGATCTCGTAGAATATACTCGCGTCCCACGGACGTAAGTTCTAGCTCTAAACCTGATAGCGTTATGTTCGAGGGCGCTATATCGCAATATTCGGTGTGCTGAATGGCATCGTGCAGTTCTATCTGCCCCTTCATGACATTATATAAGGTATACATGTTGTCATAAAATTCCGCGCCCAGTGAAAAGCTTAAATTCCCTTGCGGATCTAGATCTATGGCCAGCACTGATTTTCCTATTTTATTAAGGCAACCGCAGACAGAAGCGCAAATCGTAGTCTTTCCGACTCCGCCCTTTTGATTTGTAACAGCTATTATTCTCATAAACATACCTTTACTACATATTGATTACATCATGTTGCTCAAATTGATATCTATCGGATCATAGACATGATAATTTGACTTTCCGTGCTTTTTTACAAAATACATCGCCTCATCGGCTGCTGCAATGATAGAATCGGTGGTTTTTCCGTGTTCAGGAGATTTTGCGATTCCTATACTTATTTTAATTTTTAATTTAGTATTGATGAGTTCAGAAAAAAAGCCTTCATTGTATATTCCTAATAAATCTGAAGCCAATTCTTCAACACGATCGACCATATACGGATTAGTAACGCACATTACAAATTCATCGCCGCCAAACCTTCCGGCAAAGCCGTTGTTTTTAAGCTCTGCTTTGACCGCGCTAGAAACATATTTTATTATTTCATCACCTGTGCCATGGCCGTATTTATCGTTTATATTCTTAAAATCATCAATATCTACAAATAAAACGGCAATTTTTGGCATGGCTGTTCGTTCAAGTTCCGTCTTCAGCAGGCGCAAAAATGTGTTTCGATTATAAAGCTTGGTCAAAAAGTCATAGCTAGCGCGCTCGGATAGCTGAAGGTTGAGTTTTTTCTCGTTGTCAATGTTAGTTATAAAGCCGATGACACGCTGCAATTCACCCACGCGGTTAGTGATACATTTTGCGCGGACTGAAAACCACAAATGCTTGTTTTGTTTGGTGGTTATTAAATACTCTCCGAAAAGTTCTGATCCCGTTTTTATTAGCTTGCTTATGTCTTGCCTGTATCTTTCCGCCTCTGTCGGGCCCATAAGAGAGTCAATAAAATTGCCGTTTGAAAGGGTGGCGGATTTTAGATTAACGTTGAAAATATGATTAAAGTCATTTGATGTAAACATAGCGCCTTTTTGTGAATCCCATTCAAACAGCGTATTGCCCGAGATATTCGAAATTGTGCGATATAGCTCCTCACTGATAAGCGCGTTGTCCAAAAGGGTATTGAACGCGTCGGTAATTCTGTCATACTCGACTTTCCCTTTTATTTGCAGTCTTATGTTCATATCGCCGTTGTTAATAGACTTCATTCCAGAAATAATTTC
>JAISVH010000130.1 GCA_031271685.1 Eubacterium sp.
TAATAAGCCGCCATGAGGGGCAAATAAAGCTTCAAAATGAAGCGATAAAAAAATATGCCGAAACTTTAGCGCATACGGAAAAAAGAATAGAAGAAAAGACAATGGAATCAGAAAAGTTGGGTTCACAACTAGAAGAACGGATAAATTTGCACGCTCGGTATGCCGATGAAATTTCAAAGCTCAACATTGAAATTTTGACTCTCGGCAAAGATTCTGAAAATTTAAAATCCCAAATTGAGAGCGTGGTCAAAAGCAAAAATGATGTTGGACAAGGAAACGAGGCGTACGGCAGCGAGGTCGAAGCGCTTTTATTAAAAAATGACAAAGCTTCTGAAAAAATTAAGGTAATTTATGCTGAAATTGAGAGTATAAAAAATCGCTTTTCAGAAAATCAAACGGCAATAACAGAATTAATCGATAAATCAAATATCATTGAAAAAAAAATAGGTGAAGCGAATCTTGAGATTCGTGAGAAAATCGCCGATAAAGAAAAATTTTCAAATGCTTTGGTGCTTGCAAAAGAGAGAAAAGAGAAAGCGGATTTAGAAATAGATTCTCTAAAATCCATAATTTGGGAAAAATATGAAATATCCCCTTCAGAGGCTAAAAAAATAGCCGAGCCTATTGAAAATTTAAACATGGCAAAGTTGAAACTTACGGAAATTCGTAAAAAAATGAGCGCGTTGGGTGCCGTCAATTTTGCGGCGATTGAAGAGTTTGAGGAATTGTCGGAAAGATATGGCGCTTTGACAGAGCAGTTGGATGATATAAAAAAATCTAAATATGAGCTTGAAAAGCTTATAGCAGGACTTACGACCGATATAAAAACGCGGTTTATGCAAAGCTTCAGTGATATAAACTCGCATTTCGGGCGGATCTTTACCGAGATTTTCGGTGGGGGGAGCGCTCATCTTGAGCTAACCGATCCCGAAGATATTTTAGGCTCAGGAATTGAGATTTTTGCCGCACCGCCCGGAAAAGTTATTAAAAACCTTATTTCGCTTTCGGGTGGAGAGCAGACAATGGTCGCCATTACTATTTATTTTGCTATATTGCTGCACCGACCCACACCGTTTTGTATGCTAGATGAAGTAGACGCCGCGTTGGACGATGCGAACATAGCAAAATATGTAAGCTTACTTAAACAGTTTTCAACCAAGACTCAGCTTATGATAATAACTCATCGGCGCGGGACGATTGAGGGCTGCGACGTGTTGTATGGAGTATATATGCAAGAAAAGGGCGTATCAAGATTGCTAAAGCAAAAACTAAACAATTAGCGCGATCGATTATGCTTCTCAAGTAATTATAGCGATTTGCGTTTTTATGGGGAAGCGAATTGGATAAAAAACAAATTCTTAACTTTCAAACATCTGTGGCGGAGCCGCTTCCGGTGTTTTAAAAAGCGTCAGCATGGAACCCGCCGCCTAAGAGGAGGGGGGACATGAACGAGGTTATAATTATTTTCGGCGGGTGTATTATGGGATTGTTTGATAAAATAAAACAGGGTTTGCAAAAAACTAAAGAAAGCTTTGCCGAAAGAATCGGAAGCATTATTAAATCATTTCAAAAGGTAGATGAGGATTTTTTTGAGCAGCTTGAGGAAACGCTTATTTTGTCTGATATAGGTGCCGCAACTGCGTCAGATATTTGTGACAAGCTTCGCGGAGAATTGAAAAAATTAAAAGAGGTTGAGGTAGATAAGGTTATAATATGTCTTAAAAATATTATTGCCGAAATGATTTTGGGAGAAAACGAGATTGAGCTTTCAACTAAACCTACGGTAATAATGGTCATCGGTGTTAATGGCGCGGGAAAAACCACTTCCATAGGAAAGCTTGCGGCAAATTATAAATCAGGCGGCAAGAAAGTAATGGTTGTGGCGGCAGATACCTTTCGTGCGGCAGCAATCGAGCAGCTTTCGACTTGGACTAAACGTGCGGGGGTTGATATCATAAAGCATGCCGAAGGATCCGACCCGGCGGCAGTAGTGTTTGACGGATGCAAAGCGGCGGTGGCTCGCGGCATTGACGTGCTGATAATAGACACAGCTGGGCGCCTTCACAACAAAAAACATCTAATGGACGAGCTTAAAAAGATGGCGCGCATAGTCTCGAAAGAGTTGCCAGAATCTAAGCTTGAAACGTTACTCGTTTTAGATTCAACAACCGGTCAAAATGCTGTGAGCCAGGCAAGACTGTTTAACGAGACTTCTGATGTCACGGGAATAATTCTAACAAAGTTAGACGGAACCGCCAAAGGAGGTATAATAATATCCATAAAGAATGAGCTTAACATCCCTGTTAAGTTTGTTGGTGTGGGCGAAAAGCTCGATGATTTAGAACCTTTTTCAGCTGAAAGTTTTGTTGAGGCATTGTTTGAAGGAGTTAACCTTATGCCAATGACGGAGGATAAAAATGAAAAAAGTTATAATAGCGACAAATAATAAATATAAATCAGATGAAATAAAAGAGATTTTAGCGCCTTTGGGTTACAAGGCGACGTCTCTTTCTGAAGCGGATATTGATATAGAAATAGAAGAAACCGGCAAAACCTTTTCAGAAAATGCTCGAATTAAGGCAAAAGCGGTTTTTGATATTGTTAAGACCCCGGTGATCGCCGATGACAGCGGACTGGAAATAGAATTTTTAAACGGAGCGCCGGGTGTTTTATCGGCGCGGTACGGTGGAGAAAAGCTTTCTGGATTTGAGCGTTGCGGTCTGATTCTTGATAAGCTTCATGGTGTGAAAAAGCCGCTTAGAAAAGCACGTTTTGTTTGCGCTATCCATTGTATATTGGATGAACGACATGAGTTTTCAGTAAGCGGGGAAATAAGCGGTTTTATAGGAGAAAGTCTAATAGGGGAAAACGGATTTGGATATGATCCTATTTTTATGATCAATGAACGCGAAAGCATGGCTACGATTTTAAGTGAAAAAAAGAATGAAATAAGCCATCGCGGAAGAGCGCTGAAGAGTTTTTTAAAGGAGATGAACAAGTACAATGATGGATGGCAAACAGAGAGCCGAGCTTAGAAAGCAGGCTAATCATATGGAAACAATTTTTCAGATAGGCAAGGGAGGAATAAATGAAAACCTGATAAAATCAGTAAACGAAGCGTTAGAAGCACGTGAAATGATAAAACTCCGTGTGCTTGAAAACAGCGGATATTCAGCGAAAGAAGCCTCGACGGAGATTAGCGCGGCAGTCGGCGCTGTGTCGGTACAGATTATTGGTACAAGATTTGTAATTTATAGGATGAATAAAGATCCTTATAAAAGGATTTATAATGCCTATTAAGCTTGGAATTTATGGAGGAAGCTTTAATCCGCCGCACAAAGGGCATCTTAATGTCGCTTCCTTTGCAATTGATAATTTAAATTTGAATAAATTGCTAATAGTACCAAATGGTATACCGCCGCATAAAAAAAGCGGAGATATAAGCTTTGATCATAGATTTAAAATGTGCGAACAAACCTTTTTTTTGCTTGGAAAAGAGACTGAAATATCGGATATTGAGGGCAAAATTAAGGGAAAAAGCTATACTATTAATACAGTCAGGGCAATAAAATCACTTTATCCATTAGCAGAAACCTATCTTATTGTTGGCTCTGACATGTTGTTCAGTTTTAGAGAATGGCATGAATATAAAAAACTATTAAATGAATGCTGCGTTGTCGTGGCCGCTAGGAATGTCGCTGAGAGAAAAAAAATAGAAAAAGCTGTGGTGGAATTGGGCAAGGTAATAATATTGGATATAGAGGCAATGCCTATGTCTTCAAGCGAGATAAGGGAAAAAATAAGGGAAGGTAGCGAAGTAAGCGGATATCTTACCGTTGAGACAATGAGGTATATTGAAGTTAATCAGTTGTATCGGGGAGGATGATTTGACCAAAGAAACGAATATATACATCGATTATATCAGAGCTGTTTTGTCTGACGAGCGGTACAATCACAGCTTATCGGTAGCTGAGATGTGCAAAAGACTCTCTGAAAATTATGGTTCCGATCCGGAACGCGCTTATTTGGCAGGTGTACTTCATGACATAAGAAAAGAGTCCGATATAGAAACGCAAAAGGCTGAGGTCGAGGCGGCGGCAAGGCTCGCATCCTTGACCGGGGAAGCGCCGGTGGGAGATGAAGAAAGACACCCAAAGCTTTTGCACGCTGTGGCGGGAGCGGAATTTTGCAAAAATCAATTTGGTATAAATGATAGGGAGCTGCTGTCCGCAATACGGTTTCATACGGTCGGAAAGGCGGATATGACATTGCTTGAAAAAATAGTATATGTCGGCGACGCGGTATCGAATGATCGCAAATATCATGACGTTAAATACTATAAGGACCTGGCATTTGAGAATATAAATAAAGCTGTTTTTGAGGTGGTTAAGTTCACTATATTAAAAACTGTGAAAAATTCTTTAAAAGTTTCGCGTTATTCATTTGAGGCGTATAATTTTTATTCAGAGTTTAAATAGTTATTTTATTTTGAAAGGGAATAATATGAGCGATTTGGAAACAATCAAAACGGCCGTAAAAGCATTGGACGGTAAAAAAGCAAAGGATATAAAAGTTATTAAAATTGAGGATTTATCAAGCCTTACAAATTATTTTGTTTTAGCAAGCGGAAGCAGTTCAACACAGGTCAAAGCTCTCGCCGATGAGATCGAGATAAAACTCAGAGCCGTGGGCCTAGAACCGAAACGCACAGAAGGATATAATGGGGCAAACTGGATAGTGCTTGATTATATTGACGTAATTTTTCATATTTTTCATGATGAGACCCGTGATTTTTATGATTTAGAGAGACTTTGGACAGATGGTGAAATTATTCCGGCTGAGGAATTGATTTAAAATTTATATATATATAAAAATTTTCTATTGACAAAAGAATATATTTAATGTATAATATTATTTATAATTTAGTTGTCTAAATACTTAAATTATTAACCCTGCATTAAGCGGCAGATTAATCATACACTTAGGATTTTATATTAAAGCTTTTAAATTTGTAGCAAACATCGTCCGTTGATATGTTAAGAAAAAAATTAATGTAGTTCGGCGGTAAAAATAACAAGTGATTTAGTTAGTCAATACCGAAAACATCAAAAAAGTGCTGAAAAAGCTTGACTTTTAGTTGTTGTGCAAAATTTTTTTATATTTGTTTTTAAGTTGACTTGCTATAGATTCCGAGTGTTTGGTCCAGGGGTAATATTGTGAACTTGAGCAAAGGGAGGGAAATTAATGGCGGAAGTTCGTCTTGGAAAGAACGAGTCGCTTGACACAGCTTTAAAGCGTTTTAAACGCTCTTGTGCAAGAGATGGCGTTCTCGCTGAGGTTCGCAAAAGAGAACATTACGAAAAGCCTTCGGTAAAACGCAAGAAAAAGTCCGAAGCTGCTCGCAAACGCAAATATAAGTAATAAATTATAAGCGGGCTTTTGTCCCGCTTATCGTTTTTATTTTGAGGAAAAATGCTTTTTAAACCTGATTTTGCTTTAAAGAATGTTTTAGATATTGACGGGCCTTTTTTGAAGAAAAATAATATAAAAGGCCTTATTCTTGATTTGGATAACACTCTTTCAATTCACGGCAGTCCCGTAGAGGAGGTTGGAGTTTTAGAGTGGATTTCCGACATGCGGAGACTAGACATAAAGTTATCGGTAGTGTCAAACAATTTTAAAAGACGTGTAAAACCTCTTGCCGAAAAGTTAGGTCTTGACTTCATTTCATTCGGCATAAAACCTTTTACCTTCGGAGTCAGCCGAGCGGTGAAAAAAATGGGGCTTTCAAGAAAGCAGGTGTGTGTGGTGGGCGATCAAATTTTTACCGATGTGCTTGCCGGTAACCTTAGCGGAACGCGCACTATTTTGGTAGATCCCTTTTTGCTTGAGACGAAAGGGCTTATGAAGTTGAAGCGCAAGATTGAGAAAAGTCTGTTTAAAAGGAAGTTTTAAATTTATATGGGAATATCATTTGGACCTGGAGGCAACTCGATCAGCTTTGGAAACAAAAAATTCCCCGAAGATTTACCGGAGTATCTTGAGTGTTTTGGGCTAAACGGTTATGAGTTTGAGTGTGGGCGTGGCGTGAGGATAAGTGAAAAAACCTATAACCTTGTTCCGGATTTGGCAAAAAAACACAATATTTGTCTTTCACTTCATGCTCCGTATTATATTTCGCTTTCCAGCGATAACGAGGAGACGCGGCTTAAAAGCGTAAATTACATAATTGAGTCGGCTAAAGCGGCAAAAAGGTTGGGAGCAAAAAAAATTGTGGTACATTCAGGTTCCTGTTCAAAAACGACTCGCGAACGGGCTTTGGGATTAGCGAAGGATACTCTTAAAGCGTCTGTTGCCGCGTTGCGCGAGAGAGAGCTTAAGGATATTGTTATCTGCCCGGAAACAATGGGAAAAATAAACCAGTTGGGAACTTTAGAAGAGGTTATCGAACTATGTTTGGTCGATGCGAGTTTCTTGCCTTGTGTTGATTTTGGACATTTAAATGCTCGCAGCGGTGGGGGAATAAGATCTGATTCAGACTATGAGTCGGTATTTGACAAAATTGAGAATGCTCTGGGATTTGAGCGGCTAAAAAACATGCATATACATTTCAGTAAAATAATGTACACAGTTGGCGGAGAAAAGATGCACCTTACCTTTGAAGATACGGTTTACGGTCCGGAATTCGAGCCTCTCATCGAGCTTATCGCGAAACGTGGGCTGACGCCAAGCATCGTCTGTGAGTCGCAGGGAACACAGGCTGAAGACGCGGGAGTTATGAAAAAATATTATGAACGTACATTGCGATTAGGGGAATAATTATGATTTATGTTATCAACGGTCCAAATTTAAATATTTTGGGTGTGCGCGAGCCTAATATATATGGCGACATAACCCTGAAAGATATAGAGGAAAACCTGACTGCGGCTGCAAGAGAATTAGGTCAGATTATTTACTTTTTTCAAAGCAATCATGAGGGTGAGATAATCGATGCCATCCATAAAGCCAGGGAGAACGCAGACGCGATTATAATAAATCCCGGAGCGTTTACCCACTATAGCTATGCTATCCGTGACGCATTAATGTCTGTCACTATGCCAACTATTGAGGTGCACCTTTCAAACATTCACGCTCGTGAGGAATTCAGAAATAACTCGGTTATATCTCCGGTTTGCAAAGGTGTAATTTGTGGATTGGGCGCTTCGGGATATGTTTTGGCTCTTATGTCGCTTAATTCTATCATTAAAAATGGATGATAAAACAATGAGTAAAATCCAAACGATAATGAAAGAACTTTTGCCGCACCAGGCGGCGCTGGTAACTTCATCGGTAAATCGCCGCTATTTAACGGGGTTCTATTCAAGTGCGGGGGCATTTTTATTTACCGGAGAAAACGGGTATTTGCTTATTGATTCGCGGTATTATGAAAAAGCGCGCAAAGAAGCTGAAAATTGCGATGTAGTGCTTCAAAATGACTTGACGTCGCAGTTTAATGAATTAATAAATAAACACAGTATAAACAAAATTTTTATTGAGAGCGAAAAAGTTACAATAAGCGAATTAAACGACCTTATTCATCGTTTTCCTGGCGTTGAGTTTGATTCGTCAAATTGGTTATCCAAAGCTTTGATGTCTGCGCGTTTAATAAAATCTTTTGAAGAAATACAAAGAATAGAAACTGCTCAGCGTATTGCCGAGACGGCCTTTAATAAACTGCTGCATAAGATTCGTGAAGGTCTCACTGAAAAACAGGTCGCCGCATTGTTGAATTATTATTTAGCGGGAATGGGTTCAGATGATATTTCATTTCCCACCATAGCCGCGAGTGGTAGCAACTCGTCAATTCCCCATGCGGTTCCCACGGACAAGCAGCTTAAGAGAGGTGAGTTTTTAACACTAGATTTTGGTGCGGTATATAAAGGCTATCATTCGGATATGACGCGAACGGTTTGTATAGGCGAGCCGGATGAAAAAATGAAGTCTGTTTACGGCGCGGTGCTTGGTGCAAATAACGACGCCATGAGGGCGCTAAGAGACGGCGTTTCCGGCAAGCTTGTAGACAATATTGCACGCAGCACGCTTGAGGCTTGGGGTTATGAAAAATATTTTGGACACGGAGTCGGGCACGGCTTAGGACTAGAAGTTCACGAGGCTCCAGGCCTTTCGCCTAAAGGCGAACATACGCTTAAAGAGGGAATGGTGGTGACCATTGAACCGGGTGTATATCTGCCTGATGAATTTGGAGTTAGAATCGAGGATATTGCCGTTGTTACCTCAGACGGTTGCAGAGTGATTACAACGACTCAAAAATCTTTGATAATTTTATGAACGACAGGACGACAAAATCCTATGTGATATTTTATCTGCTGTTTGTTGCAGTGGAATAGTTAATTAACTATACGTCAGCGGTGGATGATTATCCCCCGCCGACGCTTGTTAAAACACAGTAAGCGGTTCCGCCGCAGATGTTGCAAAAATATTTTTATAAACACTTGAAATATAGAAAAAAATATAGTAAAATATAAAGAGCAGTTAAAATAAGGAGGCGCTGTAAATGGTATCAGCAGGCGATTTCAGAAATGGCATAACCTTTGAGGAAGACGGAAACGTAATGCAGATTGTGGAATTCCAACATGTTAAGCCGGGAAAAGGCTCGGCGTTTGTTCGGGCTAAAGTTAAAAATGTTATTTCCGGTGCAGTTGTTGAAAAAACTTATAATCCTACCGCCAAGTTTCCAAGTGCGTTCGTTGAGAGACGAGATATGGATTATACTTACGCTGACGGTGATTTGTATTATTTTATGGATAATGAAACCTATGAACAGGTTCCAATAAATAAATCAGAACTTGGTGACAGCTTTAAGTTTGTAAAAGAAAACATGACCTGCAAGGTTTTATCATATAAAGGCAAAGTGTTTGGGGTTGAGCCTCCAAACTTTGTAGAGCTTAAAATTATTGACACCGATCCTGGATTTAAAGGAGACACCGCCACCAACACCACTAAGCCCGCAACTGTGGAAACCGGCGCAGAAGTTAAGGTTCCTCTTTTCATAGAAAGTGGAGAGATCATTCGGATAGACACCCGAACCGGAGAGTATATGGAAAGGGCTAATAAATAATGTGCGCTCATTTTTATGAGTGTGGACAAAACAAAATAAGGGGGAGTAAAAATGACTATATCCGAAAAAGTAGCATATATAAAAGGCTTAGCAGAGGGGATGAAAATAGATGACAGCACAAACGAAGGGAAGATAACCCTTCAAATGCTTGAAGTGCTGAGTGACATAGCGATAACGCTAGAAGAGCATGACGATACATTTGATGATATGGCGGAGATCGTCTCTGACATAGAAGAGAGCGTATACGAAATCGAAGACGAATTGTTTGACGACGACGATGATTATCCGGACTATGACGACTTTGGAGATGATTTATATGAAATTACCTGCGATAAGTGCGGCGAAGTCATAAATGTCGACTATGACGCTTTACAGGGGGGCATGCTTGTTTGTCCTAAATGTCAAAAAAAGCTTGAATTTGATTTAGACAAATTTTCTGGCGACGAATAAGAATCATTCAAACATCTGTGAGGCAGAGCCGCTTACAGTGTTTTAACAAGCGTCAGCGGGGGATAATCATCCGTCGCTGACGTATAGTTAATTAACTATACGGTCAGCACAAGGCAAGGCTGCCTTCGACTCCACGCGGCGTACGCCGCGTCTTAAAAACGTATTTAGCGTTTTTAAACTGACTAGCTATAAAACCGCCGTTAAGGCGGTTTTTGTATATCTGCTCAAAATTTTTTCAAATAAATTGTCGTTTCACCATCGTTACTGAAGGTAGGCGTGATTTCTAAAATCCGCTTGGATTTTAATTTGTTGCGAATGGTATCCCTAATTGCGGTTCCGTTGTTACAGCCGTGAATAACAATGATTTTTTCCATACCATGCGGGGCCTTTTCAATTTCCTTCATCAAACGTTTTCTTGATTCGTCCGCCGTCATACCGTGAACGTCAATGATTTTAGACTTTATAATCATTTTATCACCTTGGATTTGCCATAATTTATTTTTGATATGTCCTTTTTTTTGTTGGTTGACAATTGCAAAATCGGTTCATTATTGCTTTCATCAGGTAAGGGTTCTAGATCGCTGTTGTATTTCCTAAATATAGTCAGCAGCCTGACGGAATATATCATGCCGAATGCGCCGATCCCCACTACCAAAATAGCATATATAACTATTCGATAAAAAGTGACAAACAAGCATAAATATACAAGCGCCGCCGTTGAAGCCAACAGCGCAAGTGTCGAGGGCCAATGCTTTAGCGACATTAAAAACGCCGTTTTGAAAGTGGCCTTGATTCTATTTTCAAACACCGCTTGAACCGCAAATATATAATGTAAAATAGCGGTATAAATAAACGCTAAGCCAATGCTTATGGCACCTATTGCTCTGGCGGCTGTACCATATTCCTCAAACCAATATTTGATATCAATATATAAAACCGCGCCTATAACCACCATAATCAGCCAAATTATGGTCGCTTGCCTAAAATTATTTTTAAACGCTCTAAAATAATCTTTTAGAATGTTCTTGTCGCGCTTCCTTAAAATCCGCATACATACATCGAAAAGTGCAGTTATAGACGCGCCAAGAGTAATTATCGGAAATCCGGTAGCTATAACAAAAAAAGACAGAATAAACATGTCGCCTACTCTTGATATCGCCTGAAAAACCGGATTGTCAATACTAAAAAAGCTTTTCATTGAGTATTTATACCTCTAATAAAAGTTTTTCAACAAACTCCCTTGCCTTAGCTGAGTTGCCGGGTTTTGTATTCTCTAATGTCGCGTGAATAAACGGCTTGCTGTTCTTTAAATACTTTAATATACTGCGATAGTTCATTTTCCCTTCTCCCACCGCCACCGATTCAAGCTCGCCGTCTTTAACGATAAAGTCCTTTATGTGAACGGCCATGATTTCCTTGTCCAAAAGCTCTATTGCCCTGTTATGTATCTGTTCGCGTTCATTATAATTATTTATTGACAGCAGATTAACCGGGTCAAAAATAATTCCAAGATTTGGCGATTTTATTTCGTCCAATATCTTACGCGCCATTTCAGGAGTATTTATAACATGCTTTGCTACCGGTTCAATAGCAAAAATCACTCCTAGCTTTTCAGCATAACTCACAACAGTTTTAAGATTTTTAACAAGAGTTTCATACCCGCCGTTTCCATTTGTCTCAGTTCCCACTATTCCCGCTCCTATTATACTGGCGATCCGTATGTGCGCTAAATAGCGCTCGATATCGGTTGTTTCAGACGAAATATCGAGATAACAACCCAAAATAGAAACATCAATATTATTTTGTGAGAAAAGATTTTTTAAATGCATTCCATACCCGGGGGTGAGTGAAGTGGTGGCTACGCTGTACTCAGAAATTGACTTTTTTAGCGCGATATGTGCGCACTTAAATCCCATTTCCCGTACAAGCGGCAGCAATTCGTTCAATGGTCGTTTTTCCCCGTCATGCAGCCTCAGCCCTATATTTATCATATTTTCTCCACCTCACTAATATTTTCAGTGACTAGTTCAGGGCCAACATGATTTTCTATGGTCACATTTTCAAGCAGAAGCCTTTCTATATTAGCCGCAAAAATACCATGCTTTGACATTATTGGAATATCTCCGTGCATTTCAACTTCACCGCTTACGGCATCTTGTGCAAAGCTGATTCGAACATTTCTCATTGTCACTTCTTCTATTTTTTTCTCAGGCAGTCCTAAAATATAAGCCGCCGCGATATGAGCGTTTTCACATACTATATCCTCAAAGACAATACTTCCAATGCGCGGTGTGCGGTGGTCTACGGGCAGAGACGTGCGGGTTTGCACATATTCGGTGCGGCCGTCCGGATCACAGAAATAAAAGCTATTTACCGCAAATGGGGTCAAAACATTATCCATTGTTATATTTTTAATAACAACATTGTCAATAATAGCTAAATTTCCTCGCCCGCGCCGGGTTTTGATTCTGAGTCCACGATCTGTATATCTAAAAAAGCAATCTTTTACCGTCACGTTTTTAACTCCGCCGGCCATTTCAGAACCGATGGTTACTGCTCCGTGTCCGCTTTCCATAAGACAGTTGTTAATATGAATGTTTTCACTTGACCTTCTGTATTTTTTTGCCATATAAATTTTACATGATTTAAGCGCGATGCAATCGTCGCCTAAATTAAAGTGAACCCCGGAGATATGAACGTTTTTGCAGCTCTCCACATCAATGCCATCGGTATTGGGTGAGTTTTCCGGGTTAAAGATATTAAGCGACAACAGCTCGATGTTTTTTGAAAAATAAGGATGAACGTTCCAGCTCGGACTGTTTCTAAAGGTTAGACCAAAAACCGATATATTTTCGCATGACTCAAGAAAAAATAATCTTGGCCTCCATGCGCCCTGCTTTGTTTTTTGA
>JAISVH010000071.1 GCA_031271685.1 Eubacterium sp.
TTCAACGGTAATATCACGCTTTATAAATGCGGTGAAGCATTGCGGAGTAAGAATATAGGAACGCGTATCAGTCAATTTATTGCTGATGACGATTGCGCACCCGCCGATTTGCCCGACTACGCCGGAAGTTAATACACGGTCGCTCAATGCTGCCCCTAATTCGGTAAACTCCGGCAATTTTCTGATATTTTTAGCGGTAGTATGATTGCATAATAAGAATGTTTTAATTCCCTGTTCTTCGTTGTCCTTTTTAAGCAAGTCAAGCGCGTCTATAATGTCATCATAGGTTATACCGCCCGTAGCTGTGTGGACGTGTCCGTTAGCTGTCGTAATACCCGACAAAAGCGCAATACCGTCACTATCCATTTTATCTTGCAGGGACATTCTTAACTGGCGGGTCGCTTCTCCGACTGGGTCTCCGTAGCCAGATAAGACGGATTCATCAGTCAAGGAAACGTTTTTGACGGCTTTTTTTATCGTGTATTCTTTATCAGTCGTTGTCATTTCGGTTACATCTCCCTGCGCGTTTTCCGCAAGGTCTACAGCTTCACCGATATACTGCCATGTCGGAATAGTAATAGTGTTTCCGGCGCGCCCTGCAAGCGTTCTGTCAACTTTATAAAATTGTGTCGCTCTCAATTTGTTTTCGAGTTCAGCGGAAATCATATCGCCCATGACTTCCGGATTGATAAGGTTTTCAAATAATGTTACTGGCATGTTATTTCACTCCTTTTGCTAATTTGCTGTATACCTGTGGATTTGTTTTAAACAGATTAAGCCTTTCCCTGTAGGTCATTTTGTCAAACTGTTTCTTTTCCTGCTCTGTCGGGTCTGCCGTGTTTGCTTTCGGCGGCGTACCCTGCAAGGCTTTTTTTATGCCCTCTTGCACCTGCTGTTCAATGTAGGACATAACGGCAGGGTCTTTTGTAAAATCGTTTACGGGTGTTTGTGCGCTGTTGTTTTCGCTTCCAGTGTTCTCCGGAAGCGGTTGCTCGTCGCTCATCAGCGCGGCGGTTGTTTCTTCAGCTGTATTTTTCTCTTGCTCATTCATTTTCTTCTACCTCTTTTTCTTTATGAGTTTTAAAAGTATCGGCGTATTGGTCTGATGTTTCATAGTGAAATTTATCTATTGTTTTTAATTCTTTTTTTACTTCGGCGGGTGTCATTTCGGCATTTCTCATTAAAAATGTTTCCCTGCTCATAAGTTCGCTGTTTACAAGCTGTAAATCCATTGTCATTTGGTTAATTTTATCGTCTAAAATCATTATAAAATTGCGTTCAAACACAACATCAATATCGGTATAATTCCCTACGGATTTATCAGTAATCAGCAGAATATTATAAAGCAATTCAAGTTTGCGCTGAATACCGCGTTTTATAATCCGCTCCTGCTTGCTTGCCTGAATTTCGGTAGGTATCAGCTTAAATTTCAAAGCCACGCCGGAAGCTCCGAAACTCCCTAAATCTTCAATATCCGGTATACACCCTAATTCGCGGATACGCTTTAGAATACTTTCTTTAAGTTCTTTGATGTGCGTGTTGTTTACGTCTTTTACTAACCATTCGGCTTTGCTGTCACCGTCCAGTAAAAGAACACGGTCTTGTTTCATTTTTGCTATATCTTCGGATTGTGTCGCTTGCATACCGTTTAAAACAAGATAGGCGTCTACAAAACTTTCGAAGTCGTTTATTTCATCTGAAACTATTTTATTCAAAGCGTTCTGGAGCGGAATAACGCCCTCGAATGTGCCAATATGCTCTTTGTTGTTAGGGTAGAATACCACAGGTACATCATTGAAGTAATGCGCCTGTTCACTGCCTGTTGCCTTTAATTCTCCGACTGATAACGACAAATCATATTGAGTTATTGCCTTATCCGTGTAGACGGTTACATTATAGCCCTCGTCTTTATCTTCTTTCGGATATACACGGATAAATGCCGTTAAAACTTCCTCGATACTGTCATTCATGATAAAAATGCTTTCTCGCGGGTCAATACTCGCGAAACGCGCAATCCCGTCACCGTCCGTATAAAATAATTCGCACCCGAATCCAAATATATTCATGTTTTTTATCGTTTCCTGCGTGGTTTCATCATTATCGTTATAATTCAGAGTATCAAGAATTATTTGCGGCGCGTCCTCGTACTTAACCGGAACGCCTACAAGATAAGCCGTTAAAAAATCAGCTATATTTTTGCAGTAATTTACAATAATTTTATTATTCGGTTTTGTTTTGTCGTGATAATTCCTCAAAAGAATGTCATGTTTTCCCTCGTAATAGTCCTGCAATCTTTGCAGACGGTGATTTGCGGATAATTTTTTATTTACAGTTTCTACAATAAACGCATTGTCAAGCGGTTTTGACGTTTTTATTACCATAGCCCTAACGCTCCTTTCTCCATAGATTTTATCCTTGTTTGTTTCCGGACAGGTTCACACCCGTAAATCAAGGCTTTCACACAGTCATCATTGAATTTTACAGGCTCGTCCATATATTCGCCCGTTGTAGGGTCTTTGCGCCACTTATACGCCTGTATTTCTTTCTGTGTATGAGAACAACGTCCGTCAATATATATCTGCCTGTTTTTAAGCCATGCAATTTGATTTGAAACGCTGTTTTTTTCTTTCGATACCGGATAAGCCTTAAATCCCGCCGATTTAAATTCCTTTATCCTATCCGGCTCGGCACTGTCGCAATACATCAAAACATTTTTCGGAATGTCAGCTTTATTGCATAATTCAATAATTTCTCCGGTGGTTTTTTCAGTTACTACGACTTCTCTTATAACATACGGCGAACCGTCGCACCACCCGATTAATAATGTTGCATGGGAGTGATTAAAGCCGAAGTCCGTTCCTAAAGTGTACTGTTCAAATTCTTTATCTTTATAATCACCGATAGTCACAGAGGGGAATACCAGTCCGCCGACTTCTCCCCATTCTCCCTCGCCATAAATCCGGTAGCCCTCTGGGTCAAGCTCTTTCCGGCGCAACATACGCGCCTTGTACCCCTCGTCAATAAAACGGTTATCAAGGTAGGTGCTTTTGTGTTTAAAAATATCTGGGCTTTCGTAGTCCCAAAGTTGTGTTTTTATCCAATGTCCGGAATTTATAGGGTTGAATGTCAATGTTAATTGATAAAAATGCCTCTCTGGCAATTTACCGCGACAACGGTCATCTATAATATCAAAATCGGTGCTTTTTAATTCGGTCGCTTCTTCCAGCCATACCCACACGATTTTACCTGCAGGTACTGAAACAGATTTAAGTCGCTCAATTGCCCGTTGGTCACTACATCCGCGAAAGATGATTGAATTACCGTTGGTTCTATTCCGGATAGTCAGAGGATTGAGTTTTGAATCCCATATAGAATTTAATCCCAAACGGTCGATTGCTCCGGTTAGTTCTGCGAACGTACTGTTTAAGTGTGCGACTTCAACGCCGCGCACGACAAGCAGACTGCACCCCGCGTATTCAGGACTGGATAATTTGAGAATATAATCCATTGCAACATTTGTAGACTTGCCCGAACCTGCCGAACCAAGCATTACACGATATCTGCATTTTGTTTCGTTCGCCGATTGAAATATTTTATTAAACGTGGCACTACTCATAATTTATCGTCACCTTTATTTCTTTGTCCGGATTTGCCGTAAGCTCGGTTAGATGAGAACGTTCCAAAACCTCGCGAACAGCGGCAATATGCGTTGAACCGTTATGTTTATTACTCGTTAGAATGTCGCGTAAACGCTTCACCGCTAAAGGGATTAGCTCCGTTATTTGCTCGCGCTGTTTTTCAAAATACGTCTGCTTATAATCCGGATTTTTCTTTACGTTTCGTATAGTTTCGGTGCTACAACCTAATTGCGCGGCTATTCCAGCATTTGACAGGCCGGACACCCACAGATTTATAATTTCCCCGTGCAGTGCGGTTTTTGGTTGTTTATCTGCCATGTTATCACCTCCTAATCTGTTTATATTATATCACAAAACGCAGATGAAGTCCATAAACTTTATCCATAATAAACTTACTTTTTTTTTATAAATTTTTACATAAAATTCTTACTTTATCCATTGACATTTTCACTTATTTGTGATATAATACACTTATTAAATAAGAAGCAAACAAATATATGATCAGGAGTGATAATTATAAACAAATTTTCGGGAAAAGAAGAAAAAACGAAGTATAGTAAAAGCAACAAGGCAGAGTACACCGAAAGGGTTAAACTTTTAAGAGAAAGAGAGAATTTAACGCAAGACGAATTTCTTCAAAAAATGAACTCTGAAATATCGCTGACATGGCTTTCGGAACTTGAAAACAAAAAAAAGCCGTTAAGCCTAAAAACGGCGTTGCAAATCGCTAAAATTTTTAATGTTTCGCTTGATTGGCTTTATGAATTAAAAGATGACGAAATTGATGAAGCAAACAAAACTATTTTGGCATTGCAAAAGATTTTAAAAATAAGCAAAGGTGAATTTGAAATACGCAAAGGCGAAATGAAAGAATATATTACCGCAGATATTGATAATAAACTGCTTGAATTCTTAAAGGACTTGAATTATGCTGAAAAAATTAAGATTCAAACGGGAATGCCGGAAGAAGCATATCAAAGTTGGGTTACAGGGATAAACGAAAAATACAATAAAGCTGTTGAAAATAATGCCAATAACAAATATATTAAATATATCTTGATTAGTGAAAATGACTTGCATGAAACGATTGAAGAAATATTAGAGCAAAACAAACCTAAATTTAGAGGAGTCACACCAGCGGAAAGCATACGTTAGTTAAAAAAACAGAAGAAAAGTAAAAAAATAGCAGGGGTTATCCTGCTATTTACTTTTCCATAGTGTGGGAATAGTACCCTGCAAATACTATATTCAAAAATAGGGTATAGGGGGGGAGCCAAACGGAACTCGCGAATTCCACAAAATAATTATCCAATTCTGCAAAATAAAAGTTTGGCGGAATTTGCAAATCTTCGAAAAAGCCCGAAAAGCCCCATTTTAAGCCAAATCTTTTTTTGAGCCGTCTTTCTTTTGGTTTTTATACAGTTTCAACGCTGTTTTTGTATAAATATTCGCCCGTTTTTCCTTGATTTTTTGAGGGTAAACTGCACTTATGAACGTCCTGTGAACGGCAAAAAGAAGCCAATTTCCTCTTCCTTTGTGATTATGATTTGGCTTAAATATATCCCTCAATTTCAATATCCTTGCCTTAAAATCCATGCAGGATATATATTTACATTATTTTAGCGGACTTCCGCTCCGAACATATGAGCGCATTTTACTATTGAACGATAATAGTAAAAATAAAAAGAATAGTAAAACCAGTGCAAACGTTCGCCATGCGCGGCAACGTAAGCCTACGTTATGATTATTCTTTCTGCCGCTGAATTATAGCGGGGAATTTCCCCGCGTGTCCAATCTGTACAGCTACCGGAAATAATCAGCTGTGCGATTCGCACAGTTAAATCGGAAATCCGCGCAATAGACAAATTAGAGCTCGCGAAAGAAGTCCGCGACCAAAAACGTGATGAAGCGCGTATGCTGTCGGAATTACTGCTTGACGCGGAGGTAAAATTGGGCGATTTGCTTAAAAAAATTCCACAGGCTCGGCAAAAGAACAGATTTACAACTTCGTAACACCGCTGTTACAAAGTTTGATGAAAACAACGAACTGTTAACCGTTAACACTCAATTTTAGAAATCGCCAGCGGTGTCTATTTCTCAACGTCAATAATTATCAAAATCGCCAGCAGTGTCGTTTTCGATGACTTGCCGACAGCAATGTCGCGAAGTCTGATAAAACGCGCAAATATGATAGCCTATGTTCTTTTTTAGGGGTAGGCTTGCAGTTTTGGATAAACTCTTGCTGTTTTTTATAACTCTTGCTGTTTTCTTGCTGTTTCATTCTACCGCTTACTGCCTTATGTTTCGCGGTTTTTACAGCAAGAACAGCAAGAAAAGCAAATGTTTTTAAGTTTACATATATATTTTTGT
The DNA here is from genome assembly GCA_031271685.1 of Eubacterium sp. GTDB lineage: Bacteria > Bacillota > Clostridia > Oscillospirales > Ruminococcaceae > Ruminiclostridium_E. The sequence goes on from JAISVH010000071.1 coordinate 6,009, forward strand.
TATTATTTATTAAGCTAATGATTTTATCTCGCGCGCGTAACTCATAATCTATTGCTGTTATTGCTGTTATTGCTGTTATCCGCAAAAAATGGGCATAAAATAACAGCAGATATATTAAAACATCTGCTGTAACTCTTGCTGTTTTTATATTTTCATTGTATTATCGAAGCCATAAACCTTTGAATAATCTCTTTTTGTTTCCAAAGTAAGGGTAAATTGCTGATAATATCTGTTGCCGTTTTTATCTTGATAAACTTTATCCTGTCCCATGCTTTCAAGTTCTTTTACACACGCTGGTTTAGTTTCCGCTATCTCTCTATTATTATCCTTGCACCATGCGACATAGACATCATAAAACTTTTTGCGCGTGCAGTTATCATAAACTTTCCCGTCCGGTCGCGGCTCTGTACATTCCTCGAAGAACTGTAAGAAACTGCTGTTTTTCTTTTTGAAAATTTCACGCGCCGCTTTACAGCTGTCCGGAACGATATAATCATAACCGTTTTCAATAACTCTTTGCAGTTCGTTTATTGCAAGGGAAATAATATACTCAATCTCGGTCATCAGCTTTTTAAGCAATCCCCTGTCTAATTCTTTTGGTTTCTCCGGATTACA
>JAISVH010000103.1 GCA_031271685.1 Eubacterium sp.
TTAACTTTAAATTTGTCAAATTTAAAGTTAAACGAGGATTGCGTTGTTTGCGAACAGCCCGCAACGCGCACATTGCGGAACCCATTAAACTTAGAAAATATCATGAGGTATTGCCTTAAAATATCGGAAGAGGCTCCGCTGCAGATATTTGAAACTCTATGTCCTCTTTTCATTTTTTTATACTTAGAATTCCCTTTAGACCCGGTTTGTTCCCGGTATAAAATATAACTCGCTCATAAACTCTGGCAATCAGCAGCAACAATAATAAGTCAACTATAAACAGTATCAATGCCGCAACTAAAAAATCCACTTCGCTTAAATGGCCTGATATTATTCCGGCTGGCAGCGAAAATGGAGATGAAAGTGGAAAGTAATACGCAAAAGTTATAAAAAAGGTTTTCCTTTCTCCCGAAAAATTAAAAATAAACGGAAAGTAAGAAAGATAAAATCCCAATACCCCTAGCAGAGAAAGCGGTTGAAGCGCTGACTGCAAATCTTCAGCTCGGCTGACCCCCGCTCCAATAAGTCCGGCGATAAACGCGAAGAGAAGAAATCCCAAAACAAAAACGACTATTATCTTTATTCCGGCGAATTGGTCTATCCCTGCCAAAAAAGCCGACATTTCATTAGCGGCATAAGAGACGTCGATGTTTGTGCTTTGGGCGGTCAGTTGACCCAATATACCGAACGGAGCGGATATTATAAAAGTGATAAACCCAATAGCGGATAAAATCAAAATTTGGGTTATTGAGATCAGCAGAGTTGCGAATATCTTTCCTATTATGATAGCTAGAGGATCTACGGATGTTAGTAAAAGCTCAATTACCCTCGAAGTTTTCTCTCCCGCAACGGCATTGGCTACCATAGTGCCGTACATAAAGATAAACATAAAGAACGCCAGGGATGTTACGATCGGCACGGCATAATCAAATATTATTTCTACTTCGCTTTGCGGTTTCTCGCCCGCAATTATAACCGAATTGGAGATTATCGGCTTGGCTTTGTCCAGATTTTTCGCGGGAACGCCGATCGAAAGCAGATGAGCGCGCTCAATGCTTGCTGAAACTATGCCGTTAATAATTGAACAGTCTGAGAGTTTTATCTTTTCTTCGCTTTCAGGGCGCTCGGTCAACACCGAGTATCGGCCGTCATTATTGTTTATGCTTATCAGTATTTCAGCTTCGCCGCTTTGTTTAACCGCATCTTTGATTTCCGGCAGTTTCTCTTCGGTTATTACGGTTATGCCGATGCCCATATCATAAAGCTCATATAAATCGGATGGTTTAAAAACACCGCTTTTATCAAGCAAAAAAATTGTTTTAACTGAGGTTTCGTTTGATTGCGAAAAAAGTCCTTCAACTTCCCCTATAAGCGTGGGGATAAAATTTGCGCATAAAATCAAAATTAATAAAATAAATCCCATTAAAGCGGTGGATATTTTAAACGCTTTTGCCTTAATGCCTTGTATATAGGTGAATTTTAAAATGCTTTTAGTGCCTTTAATCTTCATTTTAACATTCGCCTGCCTTTTCTAAAAATATTTCGTGCAAGCTGGGCTCGCGAAGCTCGTATTTTATTAGTGTTATACCCATCGAAATAATTTTTTTCAAAAGAGCTTCACCATCGCCTTCCGATTTTATTTTAAAATCGGTTTGGCCGGGAGTTTGTTTTATCATTTCAATATTCAATTCGCTAACTAGCGGCATAATGTCCCCTTCAGACTTAATGGACAGCATTACCCGCCCATAAGATTTTTTTATTTTATTAAGATTTCCCTGCAAAACGGTTTTACTTTTATGGAGTATTACAATATCCTCACAAAATTCTTCTACCGTTGGCATTTGGTGGCTAGACATAATAATATATTTTTTATTTTCTATTTCTTCGCGGATAACACTTTTGAATAAATCGGAATTTACCGGGTCAAGCCCGCTGAGCGGTTCGTCTAAAACAAGCAATTCAGGATCGGAAATAAGCGCGGCGGCAAGTTGCATTTTTTGCTGATTACCTTTTGAAAGAAGATTAGCCGGCTTTTTTAAATATTCCTTTATCTCTAGCCGATTAAACCAATAATCGATCGCTTTTTCAGCCTGATTTCGAGAAAGCCCCTTTAAAGATGCAAAGTAGCGGATTTGCTCATACACCGAAAGTTTTGGGTATAGGCCGCGATCTTCAGAGAGATATCCTACGCGATCGTTTATCGCGCGAAAAGGCTTATCCTTCCAAATGACCGTGCCGCTGTCTCGAGAGAGCATACCAAGTATAACGCGAATCGCGGTGGTTTTTCCCGCTCCATTGGTTCCAAGTAACGCATACACTCCCGGAGCGTTCATTTCTAAATTCAAATTCGACAAAGCGACCTTGTTGTTATAGCTCTTGCTAAGATTTTCTATTTTAAGCATTCCGTTTCATCCTTTACTTATGCATTCGCTACACTTATAGCAAATTGCATTGTGTGACGACAAAAATCCTACGTGATATTTTGCATGATGTTTTTTCAGGGGGAATAAGTTATAGTTAATTAACTTAGAAAATATCAAAAATAATAACTCGAAAGCTTTAATAAATGCGACTTTGCAAAAATTATTTTTGCTTGTTTTCAAGTTAATTTACTATAATACGGCATTTTAAATGATCGGTTTTAATGAGGATTACTATGTACTATACAGTATAAATCAATATTAAAAATTTGTCAATATTTTTTGATATGCCGCTTAAGTTTTAAAAGTTTTACACGATAATATAAATGTAAGAAAAATATGGCATAGTTGTCGAAACCATTGCTAAAAAAAACAGGTAGGAGGATATTTATCATGAATGTGGGAAAAGTTAACGATTATTCGGCTCCCGTGCAAAACAACACATCTAAGACATCGATTGAGGCAAATCAGAAAAAAAGCAGCACTTTAGCCGCCGACAATGTGGAGAATAAGGATAAATTTGAAAAGGATACCCCATATTATTCACCGGCATACACAAAGGGTTCATCCAAAAGCAGTTCAGCCGATAACGTGTTTAAAGGGAGCGGCGCAAAATCTGTTATCCATATGAAAAATGAAGCGATGCAGAGCTTGGTCCAAAAAACTCTTAGCGGCCAGGCAGGCAAGGGCAGTCCCATTGGCATAGGCGGATATCGGCCCATAAGCAGCGATGCCACTATTTTAAATGCGCTTCAGGCGGCAGAAGCCACTTCCGAAGGAAAGGACTATTGGGGTGTTGAAGCAACAGCCGAAAGGATTTTCACATTTGCTAAAACTCTTGCCGGAGAAGATTTGGATCAGTTGCAAAAAATGCGTGACGCGTTTGATGAAGGCTTTAAACAGGCATCAGGCTCATTTAAGGGTGGCCTTCCTTCGATAAGCTATCAAACCCGCGATAAGGTTTATGAAATGTTCGACAGCTACGAGAAAGAGCTTCAAGATAAAAAAGCAGTGAATGAAACGGACGAAACCACTGAAACCCAATCTCAAGAATAAAAGAAAAAATATAAATATGAGCCGCCGTCGACTTTGCTCGACGGCGGCTCATATTTAGAAGCCGTGTTCATAGGTTGAAGCAGTTAACAAAATATGCTAAGATTAGAACATTAAGAAGATAGAATTTACGCCAACAAATTATCCGAGTGACTTGACAGATAAGGAAATGACGATGATAGAGCGATTCTTTCCTGTCGGCAACAAGTCTGCATGGCATAAGCGGTTCCTTGTTGGTCATGCGGCGAATATTCATGGCACTAAATCAGGAATAGATCCGGCTACAAAAGATTTCGAGAAGTATCCTACCATCAAGAAATTCTGCGGCGATGAGGGTTACCGTTAGGCTTTCTAAAGACATGAGATAAAGACCGCATCTGAAGAAGCCTTTTTCATGATTTCCCATTTACATACACTGCTCCGTAGACTCGGAAACATACGAAAACGGCTTCTAAGAGACCTTTTGCTTTTGTCCAGAAGTGTTTCATAAATACATTTTGACAATGGCGTTCCTCTCCTTTATCAAAAAAATGGTTACAGCACGAAAAATCATCTTCGCATGGGAACAACTGAAAGGCTTGGGTTTCGAAAGAAGTCGCTTGTTTTTCTGAACCTTCAAAGAAATTTTTATTTTTGAAAAAAAACTCTTGCAATTGTCGTAGCGTCAAGTGCTATACTTTATTTAGGCGCCAGAGAAAGGAGATTTCCATGAACACAACAATACCAATTCACAGGCTTTCCTCGCAGATAGGGCTGTCGAGCCGTACTCTGCGGCATTGGGAATCAGAAGGTCTATTCGACAGTATGCGGGATGAGGATTCCGGTTGGAGGATTTATGATGAAACCGCGGTTTTTCGGATTCGCATCACGGCAATGCTCAGACAATTGGATATTCCGATCAAAGAGATTAAATCTGTTTTGGATAACCAGTCAATTGTTTTTCTGTATCGTGTCATTGAAAAGCAGATTTCTGTTTTAAGGGAATACAATGAGGAAAACAAGAAGAAGGAACAACGCTTGCTCCAATTTTTGACACTCCTAAGAAAACAGGAAAGCACAGTGAAATTGGATGCGGATCTGCCGCAGTTATTACTGAAAATGGAGGATATTAATATGTCAAATATACAAAACAGCAACAATTCGTTGCAATATATCACACTTCCGCCGATGCGCTTCGGATACCATGTTTCCGTGGGATTATCACCGGAGGATGATGCGATGAGTCCTGTGTTTGACTGGATTGATTCCGCGAATCTTGGAGGGACGGCGAGGTTCTTCGGGGGAAATATGCCGCCGATGCCGGGGGGCGAGGGGACGCCCTATGGTTATGGGATGGCGGCTTCGATTCCGGAGGGCATCGCGATTCCGGAACATCTGAAAGAGATGCGTTCACCGGGCGGACTATATGCAATGCTGGAAAGCACGGACGATATTCCAGGTTCATGGAAGAGAATGTTGAAGCTGATAAAGGAAGATGGAAAGTATGTGTCGGATCGGTCGAGGCTGTGTTTTGAGGAACATGTACGCAATGACAGCGGGAGTTTTCTGATTGTTTTATTGGAACCGATAAAGAGTAAGAAGCCGTGTTCATATGTTTCCGAGTCTACGGAGCAGTGTATGTAAATGGGAAATCATGAAAAAGGCTTCTTC
>JAISVH010000140.1 GCA_031271685.1 Eubacterium sp.
AGGAAGCGGCAATGAACGACCCTGCGTTCAACAATCATTAAGTGAGGTATTTAAAGTATGATAACAAATGTTAATGTACGTGTTGATTCGGACATAAAAGAACAAGCCGAATCAATCCTTGAGAAAGTCAGTTTTACGTTAAATGACGCTTTTGACGTTATGTTAAGGCAAATATGCAAGGAAGGAAAATTCCCTTATGTTGAATTAACTGAAAACGGTTTCACTCCGGAGTTCGAAGATGAAATTCTTGCTGAAGCAGAGGAAACTTATAAGGCTATCGCAAACGGAACGTTAAAACCTTATGACAGCCCTGCTGAAATGTTTGCGGCGTGGGAAAAAGAGGATGCAGAAGATGATTGTTAAATGTAAACCGTTTGAAAGCAAACAATTCAAATGAGAGAATTTATATATACGCAAGAATTTATGAAGAAATGGGATAAAATCGGGCTTTCAGATAAAGATTTATCGGATTTCGAGGAATTTCTATTGAAAAATCCGAAAAAAGGTGATGTCATGCGAGGCACGGGCGGTTTGCGTAAAGTTCGGTGGGCATTGCCCGACACGGGAAAAAGCGGTGGAATAAGGGTTTTATATATTGATATGGTTATGTGCGGGGAATTGTTTGTTATCGACTTTTTTACAAAAGGCGAAAAAGATAATTTGACAAGCGGAGAAAAACAGGTAATCAAGAAATTTATTGAGCGCGAAATCAAGAAAAAAAGGGGTTGAAATTTTTATGAGCAAGCAATTTGAAAGCATTATGCGGGGCTTACAACAAGTGGCGGACTATAAAAACGGTGATAAAACCAAGTGCAGAGTGCGAACCGTGGCGGCGCATGACATTGAACCGCTTGCCGCTTATTCTAAAGATGAAATAAGGGCGATTCGGCATGAGAAAAATTTTACGCAAAAGGATTTCGCCGAGATTTTAGGGGTAAATAAGAAAACGGTCGAAGCGTGGGAAGCGGGTACACGCAAGCCCACGGGGACGGCGGTGCGCTTATTTCAGCTTATGGAGAAAGACCCGAATATAATCAATCATATGGTTAGACAATAAGGCGATAAACAAAGGGATTTTTTGAAAAGAGGATACAGAAGATGACTGTTAAATATAAACCGTTTGAAAGCAAACAATTCAAAAAGGGACGTAGACTTGCAGTAAAGCAGGGTCTTGATATAGCAATGCTTGATTGGGGTATAGAACAGCTGGCTTTAGATATTCCTCTGCCGCCGAATTGGAAAGACCATCAGCTGAAAGGGAAATTTAAAAAATTCCGTGAATGTCATATAGATGGCTCCGGCGATTGGCTTCTTGTTTATGAGAAGCGTCAGAATACAATGATTCTTTATCTTGTCGATACTGGAAGTCATTCAAAAGCATTAAATATATAATATAAATGAAATATGCGGGGATTAATATATGTTAAGTATAGATGTTACAGAATTAAAGAAACCTAATCTTGACCTGTTTTCTTTATCGTTTGATAAGACGGTAAACTGCAAAGAAGCCGTTGAAAGATGTATAGAGCTTTTAAATCTTGATACAGCGTTAAGTTACGCATTAAGCAGAAACGGCGTCATATTTCACGAAACAAGAGAGCTTGATGTAAACGGAAGCTATAAACTGGTTATAGTGCCGAACGAAGAAGAATAATAAAAAAATTTAAGAATTTAAAACATTGCCGCCCCTGTAAAAAGGGGCGGAAGCCTTACAGGAGTAGAATATGAATATATTTGATAAAATTTTTAAAAGAAATAAAAAAGTACAAATTGCAGAAACGGATTATGTTTTTCATTTTTTGGATAATGTAAAACCGCTTGATGATTTCATGCTTGAAGCAAAATTCAAGTCCGGTGAAATAAAATTATATGATGTAAAACCGCTTATTGAACGATATCATATGTTTAGAGTATTTCATAATAACAAAGAAATGTTTGAAAAATTCACAGTGGACGATTTCTCTCTTGTTTGGAATGACCAAGTGGATTTGCATTGCAACGAATTGTGGAATAACGGCGTTGAGAAAAATAACAAGGAGTTTATTTATGTATAAAGAAATAAGCAAATACAGGGATTCTGATGTAAGCGTGTTTAAGACTGTAACGGAAGCGAGAGCATATATGAAACAGCAGGAAGCAAAAATAAGAGAGAAAATAAGAAATGAAAAAAAATCTTATAGTATGCAGTCACTGAAAGGTTCAAAAAACGAGAATAGTTTTTCTGCAATTATATGTGAACGCGATAACTAATAGTTAGGTTGCTAAATTAGCATTGGTTTTTAGCTTTCCTTTATTTAATACTGTAGGAACATTAGTCAACGCTAAATTTTTTAAAATTGGCGTAATACCAGGCTTTCTGCTTTTTTCTATTAGTTGGTTATATGTAAAAAAGTTTTTTAAATATACTAAAAATATAAAAACCCCTTTACATTTCCTGTATAATATGTTATAATATGTTTGTCACAACAAAAATAACATAGGGAAAGGTGTAGGGTTTTTTTGTACCCTTATTATAACATGAATATTAAGAATTGTCAACAGAAAAAAGAAAAAATATTGAAAGACTTTAACAAGTCTGGTAAATATGTAAATTGGAGAGAAAAAAAAATGTCTAGCTTAAGGTTAGCTGACAGTTATAAGCAAATATCAAAAGCAATTTCAGAGGAGTATAAACAACGTGGAGTTCATGTTCGCCATAAAAAGGTAACTCGACGAGTTTTAGATAGGAATATGAATATCATTAATGAAATAACTACTTTAGAATCGGCAGGATTATACGATTTAAATGGTAGGCGCGTTGTTAATTATGAAAAAAGAGCGGAAAATATAAGGTTTTGTGGTAGTATGCTAGATTTTGTCAAAGTAGATGATAAATTGAAATTGATAAAGGCGAATTTTTGTAAAGTTCCTCTTTGTCCTATGTGCCAGTGGCGAAAGTCTATGCGAATTTTTTTTGAAGTTTCAAAAATTATGTCTGTTATTGAAAAAAAATATAATTATATTCCTGTATTTTTGACATTAACCGTAAGAAATTGTTCTGCGGAAAATTTAGGTGATATTCTTGATGATATGTTTAGCGGTTGGCATGAGCTTATGAGGTCGGGAACTCTTAATCCAAAAGTTAATAAGGAGAAAAAACATATTGTTCAAGGCTGGTTTAGAGCATTGGAAATCACGTATAACGATAAAACAAATGAATTTCACCCTCATTTTCATGTAATCATGTTAGTTGAGAAAAATTATTTTAAAAGCAGTGATTATTTGAAAACTGAAGAATGGGTACAGCTCTGGCGGAAGTCTGCTAAACTTGATTATGACCCTGTATGCGATATTCGGCGTACACGTAATATTAAAGGAAAACGGAAAGAAGTTGCTGAGGTCGCGAAGTATACTTATAAAGATGCCGAAATATTGAATAAAAAATTATCTGATGAGAAGAAGACAGAAGTAATAAAATATTTGAGTGGTGCGCTTCATCAGCGGCGGTTGTATGCCTACGGCGGTGTTATGAAAGACATAGCCGCCGAATTAAAAATAAAAGATATTGATAAAGCAGACCTTGTCAATGTCAATGATGAAAAAATAGATTCTTCTTTAGCAACTATGATATTACGGTATCGGTGGAATATGGGAATATCAAATTATGTTCTTGTTGAAGAAAAAAATATTTTAGAGTGAGGTAAACATGAATCAATCTGTTGAGAAATTCAAAGATGATAAATACGAAAAAGAAATGATTGACGGTCAAGTTCACTTGTTTGATAGAAATCCGACCATTGAGCATAATGAAGTGAGAGATAATCTAATGTATATATTTAATAATTATTTCAAACAGAATGATGAACGGTGTAGGGCGCGTTCAAATGGACGAGTTGTAATGAACGAAAAAAAATTATTTTGTGCCGGACGGTACAATTATATGCAGAGATAATAATGAACATATACCTGTTATAGTTATTGAAATATTGTCTGCTTATACTTGGAAAAATGATTACAGCATAAAGATGAAGAAATACGCCGAACTCGGAATAAAAGAATATTGGATTATATCATGGGAATTTTCAGCGTTAAATATTTATTTTATGAATGATGAAAATAATAAATATGAACTTTATGATTCTTATACTCTTTGGGAAACAGATGATTGTGGCAATGAAATTAAAGTTGACAAGTCATTTTCGCCTGTGTTGTTTCCGGAGTTAGTTGTAGATTTGCATAAAGTATTTGATTTATTTTGAAGAAAGGAAATTCGTTATGGAAGAAAGAACATTAGTTAGTTTTGATTGGGCGTTGAAGTCAATACTCCGCCAAAAAGATAATTTTGACATACTTGAAGGTTTTTTGTCCGACTTATTAAATGATAAAATAACCGTGCTTGCGCTTCTTGAAAGTGAAAGCAACAAAGGTTATGATATTGATAAATCAAACAGGGTAGATTTGAGGGCAGAAGATTCAAACGGCAGAGAAATAATTATAGAGGTTCAGTATGACGCCGAATCTGATTATCTTGAGCGCGTGTATTACGGTACGTCAAAATCTTTAATAGAAAACATGCGGGAAGGTTACAGGTATAAAAATATAAAGAAAATTATATCCGTGAGCATAGTATATTGGAAAATGCTTGAAAAGAGTTATTTAATCAGAGGCTTCATGTCATTTGAGGATTTGACAAATAACCGTGCGGAAATAAAAGTAGAGCGTGCAAAAGACATTTATGCAGAATATTATTTTATACAGCCTGAATGGTTTAACGACAATATAAAAACAAAAATAGATGAATGGGTCTATATGTTCAAGCACTCGAGCGTAAAGGGAGAGCTTCCGGCAACAAATATAGATAGTGCGGAAGACAAATTAAATAAACTTAAAATGTCGAAAGATGAACGAAAAGATTATGATGCATACTGTATGAATAAAGCCGTATACGAAGATGTTATGGAAACGCGTGAAAACAAAGGCGTTCAAAAAATGATTGATGCAATGAAAAAATCCGGTATGAGTGATGAAGACATAGAAAATATTGTAAAACTGTCAAAATCGGAGGAGTAAACCATGTATGAAGATATTAGATATGAGCCAATACAAGTAACGGGAAGACACGCGGATATAACTATGTATCTATTTCATTCAGTATTCGAATATAGAATAAGAAAAGAAATGCTTATATTACTCTATTTGAAAAAGAAAAAAGAAGGTTTATACACTGCTAAAGAGTTAAAACACTTTCGCCGTAAACTTTGCAAAAGAACGGTACAGGGATACACGTTGGTTTATTTTCCCGAACATCCTCGAGCTGATAGAGATAATTATGTTCCTCTCCATATCGTAATTATGGAATATAAGGAAGGTAGATTTTTGGATTATGATCCGAAAGCTAAACGGGCAGATTCTGAAATTGTTCATCATATAGATGTAAGGTTTGAAATGCGGTCTGATAATAGACCTGTAAATTTGAAGTTGAAAAAACGTGGTGTGCATTCGTCTTTTCATAATAACTTGAAACTGCTAAAACAAGGAAAAGATATTAATTATACCGATAAAGAATGGTTGTCTTTTTTCATTAACGAGGGTTACAAGCAGAAAGAGATTGCTACTATGTGTGATTGTTCAGAACAGACCATAAGCAATTGGGTTAAAAAGTTTGGTTTGAAAAATAAAGATAAATAATTGAATACCGTATGAATAACGGTGAAATAAGTAGAGTAGGTGTTTTTATATAAAAAATATTGAACTTCTCGTTATACGCAAAGACAGTGGTGTGAAAATTAAAGCTATAAGGTGTTTTAATTATTAAAATTTTATTATTATAAAAAAGGTTATATTTGTTATGGAAGCTAACGGTTATATTCTTGATTCACTCGCTGTAGCTCGACTTGAAGAATTATCGAAAGAAGCGCAGATAAATCAGCAAACTTTGTTGGAAGAATTAATATCGGCTTGTTTTAGCGAAGCTTGCGATGGCTATCAGTATGACGAAGATTATTCACGCAACAAAGGATTCAAACGTTTTTTAGCTGCAATGAATTATCGTGTTGAGATTGCAAAAGAGTAATAATAAAGATTATGCTTTGTTCGATTCGGAGCCGGCGAAAAAATTAGAACGTCTTTTTTTGCTAAAATAAGAAAAGCGACGAGCGTGAAAGTTTGGAATTATGCTTCGCTGCGTTCGTCGCCGATAGTCGTGGAGCAAAAAAAGTCGGAGCAACTCCTGAACAAATTGTAAACTTTTTCTCGCGTGAATATTAATATTGAATTTAGCTAACAAAAGGTTCGCGGAAAAAGTTTACAATCTGTTCGGGAATTGCCCGAATGTAAAGTTATTAGGGCATTAATTTATATTGTTGTAATATAATTATTTTTTTAGAGAGGGGAATTTCTAAATAGATATTGATTATTCCATGAAATTTGTTTGTTGTAATATAATGTTGTGAACGATTGTATCGTTATTAATGCCGAGAAGGATTTATAAATAATATAAAAGGAGAGTAACTAATGAAAACATCAACTAGATTGACGAAGATAACTAAAGCGACAATCATAAGAATGCTTCACAGCTTCATGCAGGACATTGAAGAAAACAAAGAGTGGATAGACCTTGACTTTGAAATAAGAGAAGATAAGCACGGCGGAGTATTATCGCTTGAAGTGTCGAGGGACAGAGCATATTACAGAACCGGCGTTGCAAGACGTTTCTACTATGACAACAATAGAATAGTTATAGATGCTTCTCAAAAGGAAGCGGCAATGAACGACCCTGCGTTCAACAATCATTAAGTGAGGTATTTAAAGTATGATAACAAATGTTAATGTACGTGTTGATTCGGACATAAAAGAACAAGCCGAATCAATCCT
>JAISVH010000104.1 GCA_031271685.1 Eubacterium sp.
TCCGATCTGTACGGCCGCAGCTCTCAAATCTTGACACGGTAATAATTGTAATTTCATTAACCGACCCTTCGCCTAACGCATATATTATAGATAAATTGTTGGCTATACTCGAACTGAAAGAGATTGAGCCCGCGTTGGCATTTACAAAGATAGATCAAAAGACGTTAGAAAGCTTTTCGGATATTTATGTTTGCGCGGGTTTTAAAACTTTTTTTATTGACAACACTACAGGCGAAGGTACAGAAGAGCTTTCAGAATATATTGACGGAAAAACATCCGCATTTATCGGTAATTCAGGAGTAGGGAAATCTAGCCTTTTAAACGTGATTTTGCCGAACTTGCGAGCTGCTACCGCAGTCACCAGTAAAAAGCTTGGACGCGGAAGGCACACCACCCGTGAGGTGGAGCTGTATCGGTATAATCAAGGGTATGTAGCAGATACGCCGGGTTTTTCAACCGTTGACGCATCACGTTATGGGGACTTTACATCAGAGGATTTGATATACGGGTTCCGTGAATTTGTTCCTTATATCATGAAATGTCCTTATAAGGGCTGTACTCACACCGGCGAATCCGAATGCTCGGTAAAGGCGGCCGTGACAAAAGGGGAAATATCGGAAAGCCGTTATAAAAGTTATAATATGATTTATAGTGACATTAAAAAATCGGAGAACATCTATTGATATGACAGACGAACAAATCGGATTGCGTATATCGAGAAACAGCATAATAATAAATACGTTCTTGTCAGCGTTTAAGTTGTTTGCAGGTATTTTTTCACATTCTGCGGCGATGATTTCAGATTCGGTACATTCTATGTCAGATGTTCTGAGCACGATAATAGTAATAATAGGAATAAGGATGTCAACCAAGGCGGCTGATAAAGATCATCCCTATGGGCACGAGCGTTTTGAGTGCGTGACCGCTATTGTATTAGCGGCGTTGCTGTTTGTTATAGGGGTCGGTATTGGATGGGCGGGAATCGAAAAGATAATTACAAACGAATATGGCGATTTTTCGGTGCCCGGCGTGTTGGCTCTTTTTGCGGCAGTTTTGTCTATATTCGTTAAAGAAGCGATGTATTTATACACTTTAGCTGCCGCCAAAAAAACGGGACTTGTTTCTTTAAGAGCCGACGCGTGGCATCATCGCTCAGACGCTTTGTCGTCAGTCGGCAGTTTTATCGGAATATTGTTTGCGAGGTTAGGTTTTCCGATGATGGATCCGCTGGCTAGCGTTGTTATAAGCCTGTTTATCATTAAGGTGTCTTACAACGTTTTTAAAGACGCATCCTCTAAGATGGTGGACAAAACCTGTGACGACGATATGAATTCTAAAATAAGCGAAGTAATTTTGGACCAAGAAGGCGTAATAGGAATTGATTTGCTAAATACCAGACAATTCGGTAGCAAAATATATGTCGAGATTGAAATTGCGGCAGATGCAAGCTTAACCTTAATCGCGGCTCATGATATAGCTCAGCGGGTGCATGATGAGATCGAAGCAAAATTTGAAAAGGTAAAGCACTGCATCGTTCATGTAAATCCTTATGATTATTACTCCTGCACCAAACAGTAGGCAAAAAGGCACATAATATAACAAATTGCGTTTTTATGGAAATTAATCCCCACAAAAACGCTCGCCACCGATGGCGGCGTACCGCGCTTTGCGCGGAGTTATAGCAGTTTGACTTATAGTCAATAAAAAGTTAAAATGCTATAATTGTCGAGTGTTTGGTTAATAATTACAATATCTTCGGCGGAGTTGCCTATAGTGTTTTATAGTAAATTAAATTGAAAACAAGCAAAATAATTTCCGCAAAATCGCCTTTATTAAAGTTTTGAGTTGTTATTTTTGATATTTTCTAAGTTAATTGACTATAACAAGCGTCAGCGGGGGATTGAAAATCATCCGCCGCCTAAGAGGAGGAGGACATGAACGCGGGGATAAATGATAAAAAGCCCTGAAACCGCAGTCCCAAGGCTTTTTTGATGGTTGGGCTATCTGGATTCGAACCAGAGAAATGCCAGAGTCAAAGTCTGGTGCCTTACCGCTTGGCTATAGCCCAACAACGACTTTTTAAATACGCTTAAATATTATAACATAATATATAAAAAAAATCAATATTTTTTATTTTTTAATTTATAGTTAAACGAGGGCTGCAATGTTTGCGAGCGGCGACCGCAACGCGCACGCTACGGAATCTCTTTAACTGCAAAATATTATGAGTTCTTTTTTAGTTATGTTAGGGTTTTTAAACAGATTTTTTCTTTTGCTTTACTGCTTTTATTACCTTTTGGCGTGAGAATTCTTCACGCTCTTTTTCTTCTAGGGCATTGCTTATAAAACGCACTTGCTCGATATATTTTGGAATAAGTATGTTTTCAAGGGCATTGGCGCGTTTTTGAGTTTTTTTAATAGCTATAGCTAACCTATATATGCTGTTTTCGATTTCTGCAAGCATAACCGAAAGATATTTAACTTCGTTAAATTTTATAAACGCGTTGTCGAACTGTTCGTTTGATTGCAACGTTCCATAAACCGGTTTAATTTTTCGTCTGGGAAGATTTACGATAGGCAGTTCTATCCCCATAACGCTGCGATAGCTTATCTCTATGCCGTTATCAATGGGAACTTGCCGGCCGATTGGCGAGTTTACGCCTAGCATTATATGTGCTTTTTGTAAAGCATCGTAAGCTTCTGAAAAAGTTTTAACGATGTTGTCGCGCAGTAGTTTTACTTTGTCTGAAAGCAAAACCATCTCTCGTATAAGGATATTGCGCTTTTTGTCCATAAGGTCATAGCCCATTCTTGCTTGTCTCAACGATGTTTTAGCAATTATTAGGTTACCTTTTGTGGGTGAGATTTGCTGTTCGGGCATTGTTTTATCTTCCTTTTCTTATTTCTTAAACCTTTCCGCCCTTTGAGGTTTATAATTTGCTTCTATCAGGCTATCTGACATGCGGTCAAGTTCTGTTTTTGGTAAAAGGCAGAGAAGATCCCATGCTAAATTTAATGTTTCCTCAATGCTGCGGTTTTCGTCTTCAGCTTGATTTAAAAAACTTTGTTCAAAATTTTGACCGAATGATATGTAAGCCATATCTATGGATGAAAGCTCGTCTTCACCTATTACCGATGCAAGCGAGCGCGCATCCTGCACCTTGCCGTATGATGCGAAAAGTTGGTTTGCAACGTCGGGGTGATCGGAACGGGTATAGCCTTCGCCTATGCCGTCTTTCATAAGACGAGATAATGACAAAAGAACCGATATGCCCGGGTAAACGCCGGTAGAGTCAAGTGAGCGGTCAAAAACTATCTGGCCTTCGGTGATATAAGCGGTAAGATCCGGGACTGGATGAGTTATATCATCGTTTGGCATAGTAAGGATCGGTATTTGAGTTACCGAACCTTTGCACCCGTCGATGACTCCGGCACGCTCATAGAGCGACGCCAAGTCGGAGTAAAGGTATCCTGGATATCCTTTTCTACCCGGAATTTCGCCTTTAGATGACGAAAATTCACGAAGCGCTTCGGCGTAAGATGTAAGATCGGTCATTATGACCAATATATGCATATCGTTCTCAAAAGCTAAATATTCGGCTAAGGTCAGGGCGCAGCGCGGTGTAAGTATACGTTCGATAATTGGATCGTTTGACAGATTGAGAAACATTGCGACTCGCTCTGTAACGCCGGCTTCTTCAAACGCGCGTCGGAAATAATCGGCGACGTCGTTTTGAACGCCCATGGCTGCAAACACTATGGCAAAGTCTTTGCCTTCGTCGCCTGAATTTTTCGTGCCTGAGAGGCGCGCTTGTTTTACTATCTGCGCTGCCAGCTTGTTATGTGACAGCCCCGAGCCGGAAAAGATAGGAAGCTTTTGCCCCCTTATAAGCGTCATTAGAGAATCGATAGACGATATTCCGGTATGGATATAATTTCTTGGGTAGCTGCGCGCCACAGGGTTAAGAGCTTTTCCGTTTATATTACCCTGTTTGTCGGTGAAAACAGGGCCCAATCCATCGATAGGCTTTCCCGCGCCGTTGAATACACGACCCAACATTTCTGATGCAAGAGGAAGCATCAGCGGCTTGCCGGTAAATTTAATTTTTGTATTCTTTAATGAAAGTCCGCCGGTTCCTTCGAAAACTTGTAATATTACCCGCTCGCCTTCCATTTCGACGATACGGCCTATACGGCTTTCACCTGAAGGCAGTTCAATTTCAGCAATTTCCTCAAACGCCGCGTCTTTTACTCCGTCTAGCGCTATCAGCGGTCCATTTACCATATTCAGACCAATATATTGTAAATCCATGCTATCTCCTAACGACAAGCTGTTTGTCCGCAAATCATATAATCATATTAGTTATAAATTACTGAATAAAAGGTTTATTTCTCGATCGTATAAATCGAAAATATCATAATTTTCGTTCGGGATATCATATTTCATTTTTATAAGTTTTTCGAACCAACCGCTTTCGGTGATCTTTCTTATAACAACACCGCGCCGCAATGCGTTGTTTGAAAGGTCATACAGCTTTAATATCGCTCTCATCATATAAAGTTGCTTTTTAAGAGGGACAAAAGTGTCGTCTTTATGAAATGCGTTTTGCTGCAAAAATCCGACCCTTATTACCTTGGCAATGGCCATAATGAGCTTTTGGTCGTCAGGCAATACATCCTCTCCGATAAGCTTTACTATTTCTACTAATTTGCTCTCTTCTATCAGCAGGGTTTGTATACGTTGGCGCGACTCAATAAAATCATCACCTACGTTATTTTTATAGAACGGTTCAAGATCGTCTATATACTCCGAATAGCTGGTAAGCCAATGTATGGCGGGGTAATGTCTTGAATAAGCCAGAGATTTGTCTAACGCCCAAAAGCAACGTACAAAACGCTTTGTATTTTGTGTGACAGGCTCAGAAAAATCAGATCCTTGGGGGGAAACCGCTCCGATTATAGTAACGCTCCCTTCGTCGCCGCTAAGAGTTTCAACATATCCGGCGCGTTCATAAAATTCAGCCAGTCGTGATGGCAGATAAGCGGGAAATCCTTCCTCCGCCGGCATTTCTTCCAATCGCGCGGATATTTCGCGTAACGCTTCAGCCCATCTTGAGGTACTGTCCGCCATAATGGCGATATGATATCCCATATCACGGTAGTATTCAGCTAGGGTCATTCCGGTATATATTGAAGCCTCTCGAGCCGCTACCGGCATGTTAGAAGTGTTGGCAATAAGTACAGTTCGATCGGTCAACGGTCTGCCTGATTTTGGATCGATAAGTTCAGCGAATTCAGTCAGCACTTGGGTCATCTCATTTCCGCGCTCACCGCATCCTATATAGACTATGATATCGGCGTCACACCATTTTGCCACTTGATGTTGGGTCATGGTTTTGCCTGTTCCAAAACCGCCGGGAATTGCCGCTGTTCCTCCTTTTGCCACCGGAAGCACTGTATCTATAATTCTTTGGCCGGTAATAAGAGGTTTTTCGAGTTGCTTGCGCCTTGCCATTGGACGTGGCTTTCTAATAGGCCAGCGTTGGGTCATAGTGAGACTGAGTTCACTACTTCCATCGGGAGACTTTATTTTTATTATCTCGTCAATAACAGTGTATTGCCCGTTGCTTTTTGCGTAAAAAACTACCCAGTCTTTTATGCCGGGAGGTATCATACAGCGGTGTTCAATAAGAGCTGTTTCGGGACAGCGCGCGAAAATTTCGCCTTCGTTTACCTTGTCTCCGACTTGCACATTTACCGTAACGTTGTATTTTTTTATTTGATCAAGAGATTCTATTGCACTTCCTTCGGTGACAAAAGCGCCGCTAAGCTCTCGCATGGCGGTAAGCGGGCGTTCGATTCCATCGAAGATACCGGAAACTATTCCGGGGCCTAAGTTTGCGCACAAAGGGCCTCCGGTAGGCTCGACCGGCTCTCCGACCTTCATTCCGGCAGTTTCCTCATAGACTTGTATGACCGTATATTCGTCATCTATGCCTATAACTTCGCCAATAAGCTTTTTATTGCCTACATAGACCATTTCAAGCATGGAAAAGGCCTTGCTCGCTTTAACTTTTATAACGGGACCGTTTATTGCATAAATTTTATTCAAACAACTCACCTTTTTTCTCTATATCAACTGAAGCTCATAATGCGTTCCGAATTTTGCTTTTTCTGTTTCCATCCTCTTATCAAGCGTTTCGTCAATGTATTTTTGCTCATTTGGATAGTAAAACACTATTCCGCCGATTTTAATGCTTTTTAGACTTTCAATTTTTAACCTCGGGTATTTTTTTAAGATAAGCTCACTGTTGTCGCCGGGTTTTAAAAAAATAGTTACTCCGTCGTAAAATGGCATTTTCTTTTCTATGTTCGCAGTTAAGCCCAATAAAAAATCATGATATTCTGGCTTTTCACAAAAATTAAAAAGCTTTTCTTTTATTTTTTCAAAGAACTCATCCGTCAAATTACTTCTGGTCTGAAGCACTGCACGCTTTGCGTCGAAGCCTGTTTGCGATACATTTTTTGCGTGACGCATCCTTATCATCTTACTTTCGGCCGTTATTTTTCTAAAGGAATAAAGTATCATTTCGTCGTGTTTTGATTTTATCAGCTCATTTTTTTCTCGGCGGGCATTGTCTATAACATCTCTTACTTCGGTGTCTACGTCCTTTTTAACCGATTTTTCAAAAACTATTATTTTTTCTTCATTTACTGTCATATAGTCTCCCCCTAAAGGCTGAATCCAATCGATTCTTTGGTATATTTTTCAATATTTCCTATAATATCGCTGTCGCCATGTCGGTCGGGTATCTCGACAATAAGATGGCCCGAAGATTTAAGCTTGAGGTTATATACTATGTCAGAACAGAGATCAACTAGCTTTTTTGTTATCAGAATAACGGCAATTTCAGGGTCGTCGACCGCCTTTTGCAGAGCCGTAATCGTTTCATCTCGTTCATGTACAACTACGCCTTCAACACCCGCCATTCTAAGCCCGGACTCTGAGTCAATGTTATCGCTGATCAAAAACAGTTTCATAAAAGCGCACCTTAGCTGAACAATATCAGAATAGAAATCAGAAGCCCGTAGATTGCCACGCCCTCTCCCAAAGCGACAAAGATAAGAGCTTTTGTAAAGTTCTTATCGTCTTCGCTAGTGGCTCCGATAGCTGCGGGAGCAGCTCCGCCGACGGCGATACCGGTGCCTATGGTGGCAAGGCCTGTTGAAAGCGCAGCACCTATATATTTCATTGCATCGCTAAGGCCGCCGGCCGAAGTTTCGACGGCTTCGGCTGCTTCAGCGGAAGCTACGAAAGTAAATATTACAGACGCCAAAGCCATAGTCCCGACAAATGAAATCATATTTGCTGCTAACACACGTTTGCCGTTTACTTTTTTGCCGGATTTTTTTGCATAAACCGCCTTGAGAAATGGGATAATAATCACGGCGATCGCTAAAAGCGGAAGGGAAAACAATAAAATTTTATTAATAAGCATAATTTCCTCCAAATTCAGTTATTTATCTTTAAATCTACTACGGTTGGTTTAAAGGGCGTGCCTTTGCCCTCGTAATATCTGCTAAACATCTCATAGAATTCAAGGCGAACCACTTGGATGCCGACCAAAAATCCCTCAAGTCCAAGCACAAACAGATTGCCTATGATTTGAACTAACCACCACTTTAATGTTCCTTCGGCACCGCCCGCCAATATATTTACCACTAGCATTAGCCCGGCGTGAGACATTATAAAGCCTGCTATACGCATAAACGAAATAGTGTTGCTGAGATAGGTGAGGGCGGTTTCGAATAAATCTATAAACCCTTCAATTACGAAATTTCCTATGGAAACCTTTTTTACATTTTCTTCGGCGCGGCTGTCTTTCGGCGCCATAGATTGTCGCTCGATATCGGCAATATGTGAAGGCAGTTTCATTTTTTCAAATCCTAAATTTGAGAAAATTTTATCCACGCTCGGAAATTCTTCGCGCGAGGAGATATAGATGCCGTTAACAAAGATATCGTCTGATTCAAACGGGAAAAAGAAAAAATCACGATTGTCGATTATCTTAAGCTTTTGATAGCTTTCATAGGTCATCCTTCCGTATTGATAGCTGATATATTTGCATTCATACAACATTTCTATGCTAAAATCTTCGTTTTCCTCGGGCTTAATGTCCGCCACCGCGTTGCTATAAGTATTGATGGCTCTGATAAAAGACATGTTTCGATTGATTTTTTTCCTATTAATTTTTTTATAGATCATTGACGTTAAATGAGCCAACGGTTCTTTAAAAAACATAAGAAGCAAAGGAGTTAAAATCAAAAATATAACATACTTTGGAGAAAAAAGCTTTATATCAAATGCCAACTCTCCGGCTGCCCCGGCTACGACGGCGCTGTACATCACAAACCCACAAATTCCGTTAGCGCCGAAAAATCCCTTTTCAAAGTTATGCTCACGAAGTCGGCTGATGATACTCAAAAAGATGGTAATAAGTATTATTACAACGCCAATCACAAGAGACGCGATTATCAATACAGAAGAGACGCCGAATATATTTTCGGGTGGGGAATCAAATCCCAACGCGGTATAAATTTCTTTTTTTTGAAAAAACGGCTCTATTATATGTTCGTTTCCAAATATTGAGCCGTAGATGAATCCGAATAACATGCTGCTTATTCCGATGCGCTCCATTATGGGGCCTAGCTTTGCCTTTTTAAACTTATGGAGGAGAAATCCGAATAATGATATTAAGAATCCTTGTCCCACGTCGCCGAACATTATGCCGTAAATAATAAAATAAGTTATGGCAAATATTGGAGTGGGGTCGATCTGACCATAGGACGGGAGACCATACATTTCCACGAACATTTCAAACGGGCGGAACAGCCGGTTATTTTTAAGTCGCACCGGCGGACTGTACGACGGGTCGGAATCCGGCGGCAGCATTTGTATTGACACACCTTCCTGACCGGAGATAAGGCTTTTGAATTCATCTGCTTTTACCGACGGGATATAACCTGATAAAAAGAAACGGTTATTAATGACTGAAACATTTGCTCGAAGCTCGAAGCTCTCGCCCAACGCTTTAAGTTTGCAGAACACTTTTATAAAATGCTCTTCGACTTTGGTTTTATAAGCGCCGAGCAGACCGATAACTGAATTTAAATTCCGGGTCTCATCGGCAATAAGGGTCATAAGCGAATTTCTGGCGTCGTCCGCGCTTCCGGCAACATATTCAGGTATTCTTACCCTTTCGAAATAAAGCGATTTAAAAACATCATCAATCTGCACGCTTTCGTCGGATGGCGTAAAATAGACGCCCCAAATATAATCTCCCTGGGTTTCAAACGGAAAGAACAAGAAGTCTTTATCTTCATAATATTTTAATTTTTCATGGCTAGACACCGGCATGCGGCCAAACCGGACTTTTATATATTTAAGCGCAAAAATTTCGTTAAAGTTTGAGCTTAAGCCCGTAAAATTTTCGACTTGCTGAAGCGCGGCGGTATGCTTCGCCACATTTTCTTTAAGTTCGTCGCGATGTCTGGCTATATCTGTATACGCAATTTCGATTTGGGTAAGATATTCGTCAAAATCAACGCTTACGTTCATTTCAATGTCGTCATATTCCATGTATCTAAGTTTTATGTCAAGGTCGCAGGCAATGTCTTGCGCGCGCTTTATGAGACTCGCAAAATGATTTCTTCCCTTCAGCGACTTAAAGCTTTGACTGCTGTATTTTCCCTCAGATGTGTGTGCCGAGGGGACGATATGAAAATAATTGCTTTCGCAGCATGTCATAAGAGTTCGGTTTACCCGCTTAAGCACCCCCTCGATGGCAACAAGTGACATTTTCTCTACTGCCATTACGCGTCCCCCCTTTCTTATTTTCTTATAACCTTGTTCATGTCCATCGTCTCTTAGGTGCCAAGCCGTTAAGCGTGAGTTGTGCGGTGTTGCCTTAAAATACAGGAAGCGGTTTCGCCGCAGATGCTTGGACAAAAAATTTAAGAAACTATCATTTTTTCAATCTCATATGAAGGAAGCGAATAACGCACCCCTTCAATTACTGTTGTGATATTTTGCTGTTCAAACTCTAAAAGCCTGATAAGCGAATACATTACGATAATACCATAACCCGAAGTGGTCAACTCTTTTTTGAAATAACGATATGAAGCCTTGCGTATCAACATGTCCTTACTTTCGCCGATCTCGTTGTTGTCTTTTAGCAGTTTTGACCTTAGATATTTGGTCATTGTGTTTTCGGGGTTAACGTCATAAATCATTTCGGATATTTCGCCACGTTTTCCACCGGGTATCAAAAGCTTTATTATCTCATCATTTTGAGTATTAAACATAGTTTTCATACGGTATGCCGAGGACCAATTCAAAAGGGTTATCTCACGGACAATAATATCTCTTAGCTTTTTTTTAAGCTCACCTTTATACCGGGATTCAATAAGTTTTAAAAGCGAATAATAATGCTCGCCATAAATATTTACAGCAAATCCGTCAAGGTTAAAATCCTGGTTGCGCGTGTCGGCAAGAGCTTTAAGGTGACGCTGATACTTGGTATCTTTTAATATTTTTAAAAGGTCATCGTAATTTTTTATGCCGGCGAACGCGGTAAGGTCAAACGAAAGATAGCCGGAAAGATAAAGGGGAAGGCAGGCAATGATTCGGTCTATATCTCCTGAATTTATTAACATCGCCGTATTAAGTATGACTTCTATCTCTTTTTTTCGGATAAGAAAGCCGCCAAAACCATTGGCATCTTCTGCCATAAATCGAAATAACCGCAGATAAATATCAAAAACCGTTTTTTCAACTATCAGTTCAATTTGTCCCCTGTGGGCGCGACTCTCGCTTATCTGCCTCATTGCGTTTTTATAACGCGCTGTTTTTTTAAGTTCAGCCACAACTTGTCCGACAGATTGCTTTCGCGACAGCTCAAGGTACTCGTATGATGTTATGCGGCTGCCGTAAATCGCGCGTGACTTTGCCGCTAAAGCGTATTGTTTTTCATAATCCATATCTGTTATCCGTTATTCTGGCAAGTATATCTTTTTCCCAAGCCGACTTGTTTTTATCCATTATTTCTATGAGTGATTCTTTTTCAGAAGCTTCTTTATTTTTAATTTCTCCTAACTCTTCGGATGAAAATATTGAGGATTGTCGTTCGACTTCTGCCAGACAGGCTGAAATCCGAGCTTTATATTCTTTTTCGAGTTCTTCAGACTGTGCCGCGGCGCTCTCTCTTATCTCTTCGGCCTGTTTTTGTGCACTTTCTGACTTTTGGCGCGCATTTTTGTCCAGCTCAATAATACTATCTATTAAATTAAACATAAAAGAACTCCTTTTAAATTAGGAACATAGGTTATATTTAGTGCTAATCTCAAATAAAAACAGTTGCCAAAAAATCTGCGCAAAAACTATAATTTGATATAAGAATAAATAATCAATAAACGTGCTTTATACATAATACTCCTATTTTAATTTTTTTGCAATGACGAAACAAACAAACTTTTTCAACATTTTTGTTGACAATAAGGACAAAATTATTTATAATAACAAAAAAGGGGGATTATTATGACAAAAAAATTTATTATACCGTTAATAATTTTTGCGCTGTTGGCAAGTTTTGGAGGTTGTGAGAAAAGCGAGCCAATAGTCGAGACTAAAATACCAAGCTCAACAGCGGAACCCACTAAAGAAGAAGACACATCATCCGGTAGCGTATATTTTTTTAACGCGTATCCTGAACTTGAGGCCGTTTATAAAGAAATTGCCGACGAATATGAAAAAGAAACCGGAATAACTGTTAAAATTGAAAGTGTCGAAACTGATAACTATAATTCGGCGCTAAAAGAAAAATTGGAGGATCAGTCAGACTCACACGATGCCCCCACAATTTTTCAGATTAAAAGCGTTTCAGACTATCGTCAGTTTAAAGACTATACAAAAGATATTTATGGATCAGCTATGCATGAACTCTTAAACGACAAATCGCTGTCGATAAATAATAAAGGAAATTATATTTACTGCATTCCTATGTCGGTAAAAGCTTATGGTATAATCTATAATAAAGATATTATGCAGCACTATTATGACTCTGACAACCCGCTTATCATGGATCCGTGGGAGATAAGAGAGACAGGGCTATTTAAAGATGTTGTAGAGGATATGACTATGAAAAAAGACCGGATTGGAATTAAAGGGGTATTTCCCGCAACACCGCTTGGCGGCGGTCAGCGCCAGTTGTTTAATGTGGCGGCTTATTATGAATATTGGGATGAAAATATTGATTTTGCCGCTGGGGATACTGCAAATGAATTATTATTTTCATTTGATCAAAATTTTAAAGAAATGCTTGATCTTTATTTAAACAATTCAACCATTGACAAAGCTCTTTTGTCGAGCGCGACTGAAGAGAATGCGGTTTTGGAGTTTGCTAGGGGCGATTGCGCTATGATACAGGGCGGAACATGGATTTATAATGATTTAATTTCTGCGCCGGGCAGTGTTATAACTGCTGATAATTTAGCAATGTTGCCGATTTTTATCGGCGGGCCCGGTGAAGTTAGCCAAGGGCTTTGTGTAGGAAGTGACAATTATTTTGCTTTAAATATCGGCTCTTCTGAGAGAGATATCAACGAGTCGCTTGATTTTCTTGAATGGCTCTATACTTCTTCTGCCGGCAAAGATTATGTAGTTAATAAGCTTAATTTTATTCCGCCATATACTTCTTTTGCTGAAGAGGATATACCGTATGACAAGCCGTTGGATCGATGGGCGGTAACATGGGTTAAAAGACTTGTCATAAGTAGTGTGCCTTGGAGGTTCGAATTTTTACCAAGCTATCCGTTTGAGGAAAACTTTGGAAAACGCTTGATAAGATACGCCGGCGGAGAGATGGACTGGGAAACCGTGAAAGAAGAAACGATAAATGAGTGGGGGAGCTTAAAAGCTGCGGACAATGAATAGCAAAAACATCACCGCGTTCATGTCCCCCGCCGCCTAAGAGGCGGGGGACATGAACGAATACCAATCGAGCTGAACTGAAATATTATTTATTTTACAATATGTCTTTAATCATTATCGTATTTTTATTTTTATAGAGTGTAAGCAAACCCAAGGCTGCGTCGCATTCGGTGACGGCATCCTTGTTTTTTTGTGAAATTAACGACGTTGTTCTAGCAAATAAATTTGTTATTTCCATAATGTTCTGACTGTCTATAATATAAAAGTGATGATTTGAAAATTTAGTCCATTGGTTTTTTAGATCGTCTGAAAGAATGAGCGCTTTTTCATATTCTTCCGCGATAATGTTTTCGCGGATTTTTTCTGTTTTTATGATCATTTCTTCGGTATTACGGTTAACGTAAACGCAGCTGCAAACAGATAGCACTAGCATACCGGAAAATAAAAACAAGCTTATAATAAACCTTTTCATTTCTTTAGATCCTTTTTTACCAGATAATAATCTTTATCGTCTTTTACAGTTAGCAAAAAAATATTTTTTACAGTTGTTCCGTTATCAAGCAGAACGCGGCGAAGCCATTTTTCATCAAGACCGACATAGTCAAGATTTTTTTTATTTAAATATCCGTCATTGATTATTATTATAGGAGGGTCTTCGGAAATTTTATTGTCATTTGAGGTATTTTTGGCCTCTAAAAAGTTTATTTTTCCGGTGGTTTCAACAATTGCATACTGAACCTGAGAGAGGTCAAAAATGCTGCTTTCCCTCATTGCTTCAAGAAGGTCGTCAATAGTATATCGAAGCTCTCTCATTTGAGATTGGTTAATATTACCTCCGCTTATTATTACCTGCGGGCTACCGGCCACAATTTTTCGGACCTTTTCAGATTTAAGCGTTATCATAGACATTATAACGTCCATGCAAACCAACAGCATGATAGGAATTATCCCGGAAATCATTGGGAGCGATAAATCCTCAATAGAGACCGTCGCGATATTAGATATCAAAATTGTCGTAACAAGCTCAGAGGGCTGCAGTTCGGCAAGCTGCTTTTTTCCCATCAGCCTAAGAGCTGAAATTATAACAAAATATAGTATAACAGTTCTTAACAAAATGGTTAGCATAAATATCCTCAAGGCCGATTTTATAGTATGTATAACCGCGTTCATGTCCCTCGCCTCTTAGGCGGCGGGTGATTTTCAATCCCCCGCTGACGCTTGTGAAAACGCTGGAAGTGGTTGCGCCGCAGATGTTTGAATTATTATCCCTGAACCAAACACTAGGGAAACATCACACAACTCCCGCTTAATGGCTTGGCGCACAAATCACTTGCGTATTTCTTGCCAAACTTCGTTAATTTTGCCTTAAATATCAACGGATATTTTCGGCAAAATTGCCTAGTTTTACGAAAATTCCGGCTGAGTGCTTTGCGCGCCAGAGCTGTGCAGTATTGTTCTAGACAATTATTACGTGTCTTTTTTCCGCCGAAGGCGGCCTTATCTTGCTACATAATTATTGAGTTAATTTACTATAATATTCGCATGACGTATTAAATTATACGCTTTGGGTAAAATATATTAAACCGGGCCTAAATTAACTATAGCGGGAGATTGAAAACTACCCGCCGCTGACGTATGCTAATTAACTATACGTCAGCATGGACCCCTCCGCCTAAGAGGAGGGGGTCATGAACGCGGTTATGTCAGTTTATGGTCAACAAAAAGTAAAACGACTATATTATCAAGTTTTTGCATAATTTTATTGTGTTTTTTTGTTTAAATTGACTATTATGAAAATTATATAAAATCAGAGGTTAAATATGGAGATTGAAAATCAAAAATTGTCAGCCGATTTGCAAACCACCGCTCAAAATCTTAAAACTATTATGGGATATTCGTCTGATATAAGTGTAAAATACGGGAAAGCGGGAGGGCATAACATTGCCGTATTTACCTGTGAAAACATGGTATCTGCTGATACGGTGGCAAACATGATCTATCGACCGCTGAACGGCATTGGGAATAAAATAAAGCTTGAACTCGCAGATTTATCGGAAATGATACAAAATGAACTTTTGCTTGCAGTGCAGCAGCTCCCTGTCAGCACTTACGGAGAGTTGGCAAAAACAGTGATGTCCGGGTTTGCCGTGCTTATGATAGATGGATTGAGCTATGCTTTTGCGATTGGAGCGCATGGATTTAAATATCGGGCTGTGAGCGAACCGAAAACCCATCTGAACATACGAAGTTCACGCGAGGGGTTTACAGAGGTGATAAGAATAAATACCACCTTGCTTCGCCGCAGAATAAAATCACCTAAACTCGTCCTTAAGATGATGACACTGGGAGACCGCAGCAACACTGACGTTTGTCTTTGTTATATAAGCGATAAAGCCGATAAAAAATTGGTTGATATAATAACTAAAAAACTTGAATCAATAAAAATTTCAGATATACTTGAAAGCGCTTATCTTCAGCCTTTCCTCGAACAGAAAGGAAATTTTCTTTTTTCTGAGATAGGCACTACAGAACGTCCAGACACACTAGCGGCAAAGCTTTATGAAGGACGGATAGGCATAATTGTTGACGGAACGCCGTTCAGCCTTTATCTGCCACATCTTTTTATTGAAAATTTTCATACAATGGACGATTATACTGGAAACATTATTTTTATGGGTTTTATACGTCTTTTAAAATATTTGGCTTTTATATTGACCACAATACTTCCCGGTTATTATGTTGCGGTGGCAAATTTTCATCCTGAATTTTTTCCTAGCAGTTTGCTTTTTAACCTTTCACAATCGATAGGATCCACTCCTTTTCCACTGTTGGTAGAATGCATTCTAATCCATATAGTTTATGAGGTGCTGCGTGAAGCCGGCATAAGACTGCCTATTTATGTCGGGCACACCGTGAGCATTGTCGGCGGTTTGGTGATCGGTGAAATAGTGGTTTCGGCCGGCATAATAAGCGCCCCCGTAGCGCTTATTGCCGCTATGGGAGCCGTATCAAGCTTCATAGTCGCCGACCTTTACGACAGCATAATAATTCTACGTTTTTGCTTTATACTGGCAGGTGGGATGTGGGGAATGTACGGCGTGATTCTTCTTATACTTGTGCTGTTGTTTAAAGCCTGCTCTATGTCTAATTATGGGGTGCCCTTTACCGCTCCGATCACACCTTTTACTGCAAAATCTATGCGGGACACTTTTTTTCGGCTAGGGTGGCGCTATTTTTCAGAAAGCAATGTTAAAGTACAAGATCTCAAGGGAGTTTCAATTGAAGAAATGCCGGGCAAGCAGAAATAAAAAATGCTATAAACACTGCGGATTTGCTGCAGTGCGCCATGTACCGCCGAAGGCGGCCTTATCTTGCGGCATAGTCAGTCGCGCGCCTTAAGGTTGCCAGCGGGCTTTTCCCTCTGTTTAAAAAAACCTTTAGGGTTTTTAAATTGACTGATTATACAATATAAATAGATAGGAGCAAAACGATGACTGCTAAAATATCGAATTTTCAAATAGCCTCACTGTTTGTGATGACACGAATGTTCAGTGACTGCATGAATTTTCCGTCTATGGTGACAAAGTATGGAATGCAGCGCTATACAGTTATTGTTTTATCATATCTGGTTGTTTTCATTTTTTTTATTCCCGTTATGATATTAAGTCGTAAATTTGAAGGAGAAAGTATTTTTTCTATTTTTTATACGCGTTGCAAGCCGCTTTTTTTTGTCGTTTCCGTTCCTTTTTCAATTATTTTGATTTACGGGGCGACGTTGACTTCAACAAGGCTTGAATTTTTCATTACAAACACACTTATGAATACCATGACCTGTTTTGTCGCCATTTTGCTTTTTACGTCATCAGCTGTTTATGGGGTTACAAAAGGGATTTCTTCTATGATGAGAATAGCCCCGCTTATACTTATTATTTTTACAGGTTCTATAATTATTTCGGCCGTTATACTTTTTAAAGAATTGAAGTTTGAATATCTTTATCCTGCGTTTATTGACACTCCATCCACCTTTTGGCTTGAGCTTCAGCAGGAAATAGCCAAAAACGGCGAATTATTAATATTTTTAGTGTTTTGCCGTCATATAGATAAAAAGGCGCATAGAGGAATTTTGTTGTATGTGCCGTTTGTTCTGTTTATGACTCTTTTTGCGCGCACATTTTGCATGGTTATTTTGGGTCCCGGAATGGACGTGGCAAATTTTCCATATAATCGTGTCGCCGCGATGGTGAATTTTGTGGTGGTTGAACGAATCGATGGTTTGGATATGTTTAATTGGATCGTCGCCGCCATTTTAAAAATCGTAATGTTTATGACTGCCATTAAAGAGATTATAAATTTTGCTGTAAAAGAGCGTGCGGCTAAGATAGTCACAACAGTTCTTACCATTATATCTGGGTTGGTATGTTGGTACTTTTCAGTTAACCATCATCTTTTGATGATATGGGATTTCTCACAGTTGGCTTTACCGGTTTTTTGCCTGTTTTTAGTGGTTTGTCCGATAATCGCAATTATTATGGAAAGGAAAAAGCAAAATTATGAGCAGCAAAAAAATAAAAAAGAAAACGCTAGCGGTTTGCCTGACGCTTCTTCTTAGTCTTGCCGTCGGTTGCACACCTCATGTGGAGCTTAACAGAAGGATCATGGCCGAGGCCGTAGGGCTAGATTATGAAGACGGAGCTTATACCCTGTCTATAAAATATTACACCAACAGCGGTGCGGTCTCACAAACCGGTTCAGGCGAAACTCCTAAGCAGGTGGTTTTGAAATCTAAAGGACAAAGTCTGTCGCACGCTTTTAAGGAAGCGGAATTCAATTCTGGCGAACCTATAATATTCGGAGAATTTAAAACTATTATTATGGGCCGCGGAATGTTTAATGACGACATACTGGAAGCTTTGAACGTATTATCGTTGCTATATCAAAGCTCACCTCGGATGGATGTTTTGGGGAGCCTAGAAAAAGCCGAAGACCTGCTTGACATAAAATATAAAGGCGAGCCGCCTAATGGGAGCAAGCTTGACGACATAATTGAAAACGCAAGCCGCGTTGGCATTGCTTTGCGCTCAAGCATAGAAATAGTTATTGAACAGTCAAAAAAGATCAATAATTGCTTTTATCTTCCGCTGATAGCGTCTAAAGATACCAAAACAGATCAAACCGAAAACGGAAAAGAAATTTATATTGACGGCGGCATAGTAGTTAAAAACGGCAAAGGAGCGGTGGTTTTCGATAACTATATGAGCGAAAGCCTTAATTTACTTTCAAGAGGAGAAGAAAGCATAACAATAACCGTAGATCGTAACGGACGTCCCACACCGGTCACGCTAACACGCGCCAAGAAGATAATAACTCCTGAATTTATTGACGACCGGCTTGTTTTTTATGTTGATTTTACGGCTCATGCGGAATATTTAATTAACAATGTCAACAAAGATATAGTATCTGAAGCAAAAGAAATGGAAGACAAGGTAAACAAGGAGGTTGAAAAGCGTATTGCCGACGCGACGGATAACATAATAAAACCGTATGCAGCAGACTGTATCAGCCTTGAAAATAGAATAAGGCAAAAAAACTATCGTAATTGGACAAAAATTGAGGATCAATATGATGATTATCTTAAAAGCGCGGAATTTATAGTCAATTCGGATGTTATGATCAATCGTTATGGAATGCTTCAATAGGGATGGATCGTTTGTTGAAGGTGGACTTTAGAGAATGGAACCAAAAATTTATGCAAAATCGCTTGAAAATTTTTAAAAAGAGTGTATAATAAAAATATACCTATTTTGGATAAATTAGAAATAATAATAAGGACTTTGAAATGATATATCTTGATAATGCCGCGACTACCGTTGTCAGTGACGACGTATTAGCTGCTATGGAACCTTACTTTAAATGCAGCTACGGCAATGCGTCTTCTATTTATCGGTTGGGACGAGAAAGCGCTCTTGCGTTGGAAAGCGCAAGAGCCAAAATCGCTTCTTGTTTTAACTGTGAAGCTCGTGAAATATTTTTTACCGGAGGGGGCAGTGAAAGCGACAACTGGGCGATAAAATCAGCCGCATCATTAATGCTTGAACAAGGTAAAAACCATATTGTCTCTACGGCTTTTGAACATCACGCCGTGCTTAATGTGTTAGAAACATTGGGAAAAAACGGTTTTGAGGTCACCTATCTGCCGGTGCATGAGAATGGGATTATAAGGCTTGACGAGTTGCTCGGCGCGCTTCGCGAGAATACAAGTCTGGTTACGATAATGTATGTTAACAATGAGATAGGCACGATTCAGCCGATATCGGAAATAGGCAAAATCTGTGAAGATCGAGGAATTTTGTTTCATACTGACGCCGTACAAGCTATCGGCAGTGTCCCTATAGACGTTAAGGCTCAGAAAATAAAAATGATGTCCGCTTCGGGTCATAAAATTCACGCCATGAAGGGTGTAGGTTTTTTATATATTGACAAAAGAATAAAGCTCCCGGCTTTTATCGAGGGAGGGGCGCAGGAGCGTGGAATGCGTGCCGGAACTGAAAACGTTGCGGGGATTATGGGTCTTGCCGCTGCGGTTGAACACGCAAAAGCCAATATGAAAAACAAAAATGAGAAATTGACCGCTCTAAAGGAAAAAATTATTGAAGGTGTGCTTAAAATGCCGCATGTCAGGGTTAATGGCTGCCGCAAAAACAGCGTGCCCGGAATCGCTAATTTTTCAATATCCGGAGTGGAGGGAGAATCATTGCTGTTGCAGCTTGATTTAATTGATATTGCCGCGTCTAGCGGTTCGGCTTGCACTTCCGGTTCGCTTGAACCGTCCCACGTGCTGATAGCGTTGGGTTTGCCACATGAAGTAGCGCATGGCTCATTAAGGATTTCAATGTCAGAGTATACTACCGAAGCTGAAATTGACAGTTTTCTTAAAGAACTGCCGCCAATTGTTAATAAGCTTCGCAATATGTCCCCGTTATGGGAAAGTATGAAGACAGATAAAATAAATATATAGCCGCGTTATCTACCTCGTCTCTTAGTCTGCGGTTTAAAACATCTGGTGAGCATTAAAAACTTTAAAAAAATATTTTGGGAGGAAAAAGTGATTTATTCTGAAAAAGTGATTGATCATTATTCTAATCCGCGCAATGTTGGGGAATTGTCTGATGCGAACGCAGTGGGGGAGGTCGGAAACGCAAGGTGCGGCGATATAATGAAGATGTATCTTAAAATAAACAACAACGTTATAGAGGATGTGCGGTTTAAAACATTCGGCTGCGGTGCGGCTATAGCTACTTCATCCATTGCCACTGAAATAATCAAGGGGAAAACATTGGGCGAGGCGCTGCAGCTCTCAAATAGGGCGGTTGTTGAAGCGTTAGAAGGGTTGCCTCCGTCGAAAATTCACTGTTCAGTATTAGCGGAACAAGCAATAAAAGCCGCTGTCGCAGATTATTATTTACGGCAAGGGATTGACCCAACGCCGTTCGTGGGAGAAATAAAAGATGAACATTGTGAAACCTGCTGCGACATATAACGCCCAAAAATTATTATTTGTTAGGTAACTTTAACGAAAGGAAGGGGATTTTATGAACATAGGAATACTCGCTCCGGGAGTTATAGCAAAAAAAATGGCGGCCACACTTGCAGAAATGTCAAAAAAGGATGATGTGCGCTGCTTGGCGGTCGGATCTCGCGATTTGGAAAAGGCAAAAGCGTTTGCAGAAGAATACGACATAGAAAGGGCATACGGCTCTTATGAAGAACTGGCTGCTGACAAGGATATTGATTTAATATACATATCGTCGCCACACTCGCATCATTATGCTCATGCCATGCTATGCCTGAATGCGGGAAAAAGCATACTGGTTGAAAAATCGTTTACCGGAAACGCTCGCCAAGCAAAAGAGGTTATTAAATTAGCAAAAGAAAATAATCTCTTATGCGCCGAGGCGATTTGGACGCGGTATTTGCCAATGCGAAAAAAGCTTGATGAAATTTTAGCAAGCGGGGTTATTGGAAAGATTCACAAACTTAAGGCTAATTTGGGATATAATAAACTGCATGTTGAAAGAATGTACAACCCGGCTCTGGCGGGCGGCGCTTTGTTGGATGTTGGTGTTTATGTTATTAACTTTGCGTTGATGGCGTTTGGAGACGACATAGAAAATATATGTAGCAGTGCTCAACTTGCTGACACCGGGGTCGACAAATTTGCTGATATAAAAATTACCTTTAAAGACGGGAAAATAGCTGAGCTTTACGCAAGCTGCGTTGAAAAAACTGATAGAAAGGGTTTTATTAAAGGCGACAAAGGTTTTATAGAGTTTGAAAACATAAACAACTGCGAATGGATCGAAGTTAATACTGACGGCGGGAAATTGCAGCATTTTGATCCGCCCGCGCAGATAACCGGTTTCGAGTATCAAGTCGAGGCATGTCTTCGCGCTTGGAAAGCCGGCGAAGTCGAGTGTCCGGAAATGCCGCACGGCGAGATTATAAAAGTAATGGAGATAATGGACGGTCTGCGCAAAGAATGGGGCGTGGTTTATCCGTTCGATCATAGTTGAACAATTTTAAAAAATATCTGAAAAGTGGGGCAAAAGCTGCTTTTCAAACATTTGCGACAAAG
>JAISVH010000116.1 GCA_031271685.1 Eubacterium sp.
TATAAAGTAAGAAAAGAAATAAAAAAGAAAAATCATATAAAGAGTATATGGGGCAGAAATAATCTACACAACTACACTCAATGGCGAAATAACCGCATGATAATCAGTGTTTGCGACAAGTGTAGTTTGTCAAGCGCAACGGAGCAAACTACACATCTACACACTGCGCGCCCGCTGATGGATATACGCCCCCCGCCCTCTTGTGCAAACTATACAAAAAATCACCGGGGAAGGGGGAACACTTTTCCTCCCTCGCTTATTCAAAAATCAAGCATGTGTTCAAAATCAAAACTGCTGATGTTTGTGCGGTTTGTTGATATTTTAGATTACCGCGATATGTTCGGGTGATAGGTGTTTGCCTACGACGCGCTCAAACGCGACTATGAGGCCGACAGGCGCGGTTTGCGTTTTGAGCCGGGCCAGAGCCGCTGAGGTTAAATTGGTTCGATTTGCGGCCTCCTGACAGCCTCTGCGTGGAGCTTTTTGTGGTGTAGTCTAAGAATCTAGGAAGACGAGCATCGCGGCCATAACTACTGCTTTAGCTGCTTTTTTAGTGACGATCCCATGAGAGATTCCATCTGCGTAATCGCAGTAGCGTTTAGCTGAACCAACCGCTGCCTTTGCGACAAGCCCTGCCGAATCAACAGCGCGTTGATGCTCTCCATGTTGGACAGAACCACAAGCTGTTCTAGCGAGGCATGGTCGCGCATGTTTCCATCTTTATCAGGGTTAGCCGTGCGCCACTCCACGGCAGTCATCCCAAAGAGAGCAACATTCAGTAAATCTGCCTCAGAGGCGTAAACCGCCGCAGCTTGCGCCCGCGTAACCTCTTTCGGTATAATTTGCTCCTTGATGGCGTCAGTATGGATTCGGTAATTGATTTTGGATAGGGTGCGCTGGAGATTCCATTCAAGTGCTTGCTGATGTTGCTCGTCCGATTTTAGCCGTTGAAACTCCGTTATCAGGTACAGCTTGAACTCAGGGGAAAGCCATGTGGCAAACTCAAAGGCGATGTCCCTGTGAGCATATGTGCCTCCATACCGCCCCGGCTTCGCAACTATGCCTATAGCGTTTGTCCGCTCCGTCCATTGCTTGGTTGTCAAAATAAAGCTGTTGTCTGTGCTCTCCATTTTAATGTTACCGAATTCGGTAACATTAAAAACAGGGTTATGAAGTCGCTCCCATGCGCCTAAAAAGTTGATTGTATACCCTGTTCGCATCCAATGCGAAATCACAAGACCGGTCGCGTCCGAATTTTTATATCTCGCCATATCGGTCAGCGATATGTAATCATCTTGCCTATGTTTGAGAACGGTAATCTCCATTCCCTGAACATTGACGCTTTCCTTTTTCGCCATATTTGTCACCTAACTTACCATTTTAGTATCGTCATTGCGGTTCCGCTGTCTACATGCACATGCGTACACTCATGAATCATATTTGAAGGGACACTTTTTTGCAGCCACTTTTCCGCCGCGCAAGGCACGAAATCATCGTCTCCCCATCTTCTTTTCAAAGCGGCATATGCGGCGGTATCGCTCGGCACGGTTTTTGTGTTTTTTAGAAAGCCCCTTGCGGCGCGTGACGCATCATAAACAAAGCTGCCGTTTGGATTTGACCTAATAACTATACAGGGCGTATGCGTAAATGAAAGGATACGGATAATACATGCGAGCTTTGAAACCATGTAGCGATTGGAGAGGCCTCTTATTAGCGGGAAGTCGATTTCAGCACCCACCATGTCAAATCGAAACCGGTCTTCGGGCATGAGTAGTTCGGCGGCAAATTTGTTGGCTTCAACTTCGCGGGGCTTTTGGGCATCCTCTATATCCTCCGCTGAACACCTGATGACGGATTGCCCGTCTCTAAGTATGGATGGCGGGTGATTCAGGAAATAATGTCCCAGCTCATGCGCGAAGGTAAAATTATGTTTCCCTGTATTGCCTTTGAGCGTGTTCACAACTATGGCTTTGGGCTTGCCGCTTTTGAATAGTAGCATACCATCTAGTTTTGGGTCTCCGGGGTAACGGTCTATTATATATTTCAAATGCTCGGCGTTAGCTATGTTCGATAGCGACATAGCCGGAATGCCTGTTATCCCCTTTGTCTCCAGCACATGCTTTGCTTTGACGGCAGGATCAACCATAGCCTAATCCTCAAGCAGGCTGGCAATGGCTTTCTGCAATTTCGGCGAAAACGGCTGTGTGGCATCCCCACGTGCAGCAACACCGATTTCGTCTTCATACTCCTTGTGCTGTGCGAATGGAATTACTGTTGCCTCGGTTTTTTTATGGCTAATGCTTCTCGCGTCTTTCAATTCCTCGCACAAAGCCATAAGTTCGTCAACTTTAGCGACAATTCGTTGCTGCTCTGCAAGTGGTGGAAGGGGAAAAGGCAACGTATTGAGTTCATCAATCGAAATACCTTTTACGGTCATTCCGCTCCCTAAAATGTTTTGAGATTTATAAAAAAATAGAAAATAGTTCTTATCAATATTATCTGGTAAAAAGAGTGCTCTCAAGTCTTGGTTAATCGCAACATCTATATTGTTAATAGCAATTTTCCCTAGCCCCATTCGAGTACAAACTATGACATTACCCGCTGGAATAAGATTGCTCGTGCTCTGCGTCAGCCCATTAACTGTAATTGTGTCCTTGGTAATAGAGAGTGTGTCCCCCGATAAATCCTTGACGCTAGCCCAAGGAATATCGCCATTCCAATAATTCTCGTTTTGTTTTGATGGGGTTCCCCCGCCAATATTCTCCAATACAATATCGCCCAGTCTGCACCATATCCAACCTTGAGGCAAATTGTATGGGATTTCATCCGCTGTGATAGGATGCAAAGGCTTTTCCTTTTTAATTTTGCCTTCTTTTATAAGCTTGGCCTTTTCATGTCGTATACGCTCCAGCAGCTTTACCGCTGGCTCATCATGAGGATTTTGCGGTACTAGCTTACCCTGTACCGCAGCTTGTAGTATAGCTTTCGGCAGATATTCGGCAAAACGTTCTTCGAGCGTATCAAGCTCTTTTTCTGCGGCTTCAAGTTCATCGCAGAGTGCCATAAGTTCATCTACCTTGGCTACGATGCGTTGCTGCTCAATGAGG
>JAISVH010000095.1 GCA_031271685.1 Eubacterium sp.
CTCCACTGTAGACACAAATCTAGAGCCAGTCAACATAAAAACCACCCCCTGTTTTTAACCAACGGACAAAAAGTCAAAAGGTTTATAGCCGCGTTGTTTGCTCCTATTTCACTAATTTCACCGCTATAACCGAGATATCGTCTCCTTTTCCTTTTTCAGCCGAATATTTGGCAGCGTTTGCTATGCCTTGTGCTACAGCTTCCATTCCTCCGCTGTTTTTGTCGCTGTCCAACAGCTCATGTTCCAACCACTTCTCGTTTAGCTCCGCACCGTCACTAGTCATTATTATTATGTCGCTGTTCCCTATATTGAACCGCTGAAGGTTATAGTTGGCTTTTGAACTTATGCCGACAGGGATTCCCTGCCCTTTTGCTTTTATAAGCCTTTTGTCGTGCCGGATATATGTTGGCGCACCGCCGGCCTTATACAACTCCACTTGTCCGGAATAAAGGTCTATGCGGCAGATGTCAAGTGTTGCGAAGCTCTCGTCTGAAGATTTTACAAGAAGTGAGTTGTTGATTATTTCTATAGCGGAACTAAGGCTTATACTGCAGCGCAAAAGTTTTATCAGCATCCCGCATGCAAAAGCCGAATCTATTCGTGCCCGTCCGCCACTTCCCATTCCATCAGACAAGACGATATAGGCAAACCCTTTTGAGTCGATAAAACTGTCATAATAATCTCCGCAATTCTGCTCGCCTGCTTTGCTTAACTGTGAAGCTCCATATTCTATCGAAAACACCGCGCGTTCATACATTGTTATTCTGAATTCGTTTTCGATATATAAAATCTCCGGCAAGTCAAACTCTATTTTAAGCGCTTCAGATATCCTGTCACATAGTTTTTCCTCATCCGCTGCAATTGTTCCTTTACCATATACTTCTGCCGATGCGCGCCCATTTAAAAAGAATACGGCTGCCCTCACATTTTTTGCTCCTAGAGAAGCAAGTAAGTTTTCTATCTCGGCCGCCTTTTGCCGATCGAACTTTTCACATTCGGTGAATTCTCCGGCCATTTCAAGTATCATGCTTTCGGTAGCCGAAAGCTGAGCAGTCAAAATCGTGCGCATTTCTGAAATCTTGCGGCAATTTATATTGGATGACACGAATTCTTTATATCGGGTATTTATCGCCAGTATAAGCCCTTCTCTTTTTATGCAGCGATGATATAGGGTCCCGTCTAAATCATCGGCAATGGCTATCCCTCCACCTCGCATTTTAAGCATAATCCGCCCAAATACCTTAACCGTATCGTCATATTCCTCTCCCCAGCATTTCATATTAAACCTGCATTTACGGCAGATGTCATTGCACGCGTTGTTATAAACCCAAGATATATCCCTCCTGTTTTTTTGGTCAAGTATTTCGGCGGTTTTTTCAACGGCGATTTTTACCTCTTTTAACGCTGAGGCCGACATTTTCAACCGCTCGGCAAAAATTTCAGAGACATCCGTACCTGATTTAGCTGTGGGCGCATATTTTATCCCCGCCAAAATCCTGTCAGCAGGTAAAAAAGCAAACACCACCGCTCCCATTAAAATATTAGCCATTGTTTTCATGGTATACTCGTTTGCGCCGAGCAGCATAACACATATTCCGGAAATAAGAATATAGCCGGCTGCGGCAGTGATTTTTCCAAGCCGGGCGAAAAGCGAACCTCCAAGAGCTGCGATTGCTATCATCAGACCGCCTGCCAGATACGAGGTGTCAGCGATGCTTATTCCCAAAGCCGCTATCGCTCCGGTTATCACCCCGCCCGCATATCTATATTTTTGACTTGCGACGATAGATATCAAAACGGCTGCAAGCAACCCCAAATTTAAAGCGGAATATTCAAAGCTTGAAAGCGACATGATAAATATGCAGTAGCTTATACCTAAAGCCGCAACATTAGCCGGTTTCAAAAGAGTCAAATAGTGTCTTCCGTCAAACAAACCATAGCAAGTGATAAATGAATAAACGCCAAGGGAGGAGGCCAATGCGAAAACCAGCGAAACGAAAATATCGCCCGGCCTTGAAGAAGTGAGTACGTTTGTCGTCAGAACCGAAAGCCCGCAAACTAAAATGGTTGCAAAATTTATAAACTTATT
Source organism: Eubacterium sp. (assembly GCA_031271685.1). Lineage (GTDB taxonomy): Bacteria > Bacillota > Clostridia > Oscillospirales > Ruminococcaceae > Ruminiclostridium_E. Next base: position 2,090 of record JAISVH010000095.1, read on the forward strand.
ATAATTTTTCGCTATTAAAATACGAAAAATACCAATAAATGTCAAGACTATCAAATTTGAAACAGCCGAAGAAAGCTCGCCCCGTAAAGTAAACCCCAATACAGTACCCACGAAAGCATAAATACAATCAAATCCCGTAAGGCTTGCCATAAAAGCGGCGGCAAAAGGTGAAGGCTTGTCCATAAGCATCCCGTTTCCGAAAATAAAAGCTACAATAATTATAACAGGTATTTTTATAAACTTTCGCTTACCTTTGTCCATATTTTCTATCATTCGAAACATTTCTACTTCCTTTCACATGATACAACATCTTGATATTTTTTATTGGCGCAACCCCATTATACAATATACTTTTTTTTTTATGTGTCGAAAAAGATAAGACGATTAAAATTACTTGCGCTTTCATAAAATATATGGTATACTGATTTTTATGATTACATTGAATTTAAATAAAATTATTAACGCATCGCTTTGTCTTGAAACTGATTGCTTTGGGCGCGGTTTTATCGCGCAAAGCCTTTGTGAGTCAGGGGAAGACGGCATGCTTGCAGCCTATTCTTATGCTTTGGTTAACAGCGGCGCAAACGATAGGCAAACATTTTTATCGCATGATCGTTTTTTAGTTGCCGATCCGGCTGTATCGGGAGAAGCCGTGCTTCGCGCTTTTGAACTGACCGGCGACACTTGTTTTAAAGCCAATGTCGACAATATGTTGGGTTATCTCATGATGCATGCCCCTAGAACCACAGACGGTGTCATATTCCATTACAAGGAGAATTATAACGTTGGTCCGGGCTATACCCCCATGCAGATATGGGCGTGCGACTGTTATGCAGCTCCTCCATTTTTAGCGGTAATGGGAGAATTGACCGAGGCTACAAAGCAGTATGCCGGTTTTTATAACTATCTTGTTGATGAAAGGACAGGCCTTTTTTTTGAAAGCTATGACATCGGCTCAAACATGTATGTTTCGCAAAGACTTTCGGGAACCGGAAATGCGTTGGCGCTTCTAGGCGCCGCCAGAATGATAGCAAACGCGGCGATACATAATAAAATTGAAGTCGCTACCGACCTTTCCGATGCGGCAGTTCAACTATTAAAAAACATTCTTAAATTCCAGCTTGACGATGGTTTGTTTTATAAAATCCTTAATGACCCGTTGAGCCCGAGAGACACCGCCACCGCTCTTATGGCGGCATGTGTGATATATCGCGGGATTTCGGAAGGTTGGCTTGAAGACGACCTCAGACAAAATGCCGACAAAGCGATTGATGCCGCCGAAAAGCAAATCAACGAATACGGTTTTATTCAAAATCCAGCGGGCATGACCGCGCTTACGCAAAGCGCGTTTATCATTGCGAACGCATGGCAATGTAAATAATTGAATTATAGCCGATTAGTTTAAAAAATCTAAATGCGTTTTTAAGGCGCGGCGTGCCGACGAATGCGGCCCTACCTTGCTACATAGTCAGTCTCGCACCTTAAGATGTGCCAGTGGGCTTTGCCCTCTGTTTAAAAACATTTTAGGGTTTCTAAATTGACTGACTATATTTTAGATGTTTTCAAAAAATCAACTATATTCTTACTCGTGCCCCTTATCCGCCTTTCCCAACTTATTTATAACATAAAACTTCTGTCCGCCCTGCTCACGAAGCACTAGCACACGGTCATCAACTTCCAATTTGTTTAAAATCTTAAATTCCTTTTTTCCCGAATATTTGTGATTGTGCTCTTTTTCACTATCACCGTCAAAGGCGTTTTCTGTTAAATGGTCAACTTCTGCTTCGATTGTATAGTCAGTAAGGGTTGGCGGTATTATTAAAAATTTTTCGCTTAGTATGACCCTTTGATCCAAAAAAATCTTTAACGGATCGATAGATATTACCTTGCCTACCATGATTTGCATCGGGTCTCTCGCTTCGACTGACTCCACGGCGCATCTTTTAATAATATCCATAAACCTAGACGCACTAAACATTACAAAATCCTCCCCGTATTTTTTCGTATAAAAAATACAGCTTATTGCTTTCACAATAGGCTGTTTTTTTTATAATATTAATATAACATGTGTTAGGCGGACATTCAAGGTATAAATTGTAATAAAATCGGGTCCGCAGTAAACAGGGCGTGTTCTCACAAACAGAAATTTTCAGATTTTCTGCGGATTTTTCTTAAGACGAGACACTATATAAGCTAGCGCTTTGAGAACTGCGGAGCCCTTCTTGCGGCCTTGAGCCCATATTTTTTGCGTTCTTTCATTCTCGGATCACGAGTCAAAAATCCAGCTTTTTTAAGCACTGGGCGCAATTCCTCACTGTATTGAAGTAGCGCACGCGATAACCCATGACGAATAGCACCGGCTTGCCCGGTAACTCCTCCACCTTTAACGGTGCAGATAATGTCGAACTTTTCAAGAGAGCCGGTCAACGCAAGCGGCTGACGTACAATAAGCTTTAAGGTATCAAGCCCAAAATACTCTTCGATATCCCTTGAGTTAATGTTGATATTTCCGCTTCCGGGGTAGACTCTTACCCTGGCCACCGAATGTTTTCTTCTGCCTGTCCCATAGTAATATGGCTTTGAATCATACATAACCTTCTACCCCTTTCTAAAATTTATAATTTTCCGGTTTTTGGGCCTGATTATTGTGCTGAGGACCCTTATAAACACGGAGTCTGGTCATTGCCTTTCGCCCTATAGTAGTGTTAGGCAACATACCGTTAACTGCAAGCGTAATAGCTTTTTCAGGCTTTTCGGCCATAAGTTTTTCATAGCTTATTTCCTTCAAATGTCCGATCCAACCGGTGTGCCACCTGTAAAACTTATTTTTAAGCTTATTTCCGGTGAGAACAACGTCTTTGCAGTTAATAATGATCACATGGTCTCCACAGTCGCAGTGCGGTGCGAAAATAGGTTTGTGCTTTCCTCGCAGGATTGTCGCCGCAAGACTCGCTACCCTGCCAAGCGGCTTTCCCGCCGCATCTAAAATATACCATTTACGCTCAATACTTTCAACTTTTGGCATATATGTTGACATATTTTCTATCCCCCTTTTTTAAAAAATACAAATTTAATGTTGCGCAAAAATTGTACGATGGATAATATTATATAACAAAATTTATTTCGTGTCAACGATTTTTTTTAAAAAAAATAAAATATACTATTAAAACTCTCGTATTCTCTCAAAATATCTTTGAATCTCTATAATTCTATCGTGACATCTTAAAACATTCAAACATCGGCGGCAAAGTTGCTTCCATTGTTTTAACAAGCGTCAGCGAGGAATTTAAAATCACCCGCAACGTATGCGTCACGGACGCTGTTCGCAAACAGCGCAATCCTCGTTTAACTTTAAATTTTCTAAATTTAAAGTTAAACGATTATACCCCCTCCGCCTAATAGACGTGAGCATGAACGCGGTTATACAGTATTTTAAAAACGTAAACGTTTTATCAAAATGCTATAATTAACTGAAACATAAAGGCTCTGGATAATTTAAAAAAAATTAACATAATAAACATAAAAGAAACACAAACGGAATATATAATATAGTTACCCAAACAGCAGAGAAAGTCTTTCCGTGAATTAATTGCGGGTGGAAATCTCTGCGCCCACGTACGGACGGAACCCTCCGTTTTTCATAAAGCGCCGCGGCCATTATTGTTTGACCGCGGCGTTCTATTTTTTATAAAAATATATAGCAAATTAAGTTTTTATGGAAATAAATTCTATAAAAACGCCCGCCGCTCAACGTATAATTTAGGTGATGGGAGCACCGCGCTTTGCGCGATGTCAAAGATAGAATTAACCTAAATAATAAAATTCATCTCCCGGAAGCGCTCCCCCTATTGAATCAGGGGCAAAATTATACATAATATTATAATATTCCGTTATCCTATCTTTCATATCATTGCCTATGATAAAATCCATTTTACAAAACGGCAGGATACTATAAGCCTGTTCTTGGCTTAATACGCCATATTTCTCAATAAGCTCGGCTGATTCGGTTCGGTTTTCCTCAGCTTTAACAAACTCTACGCTTAGTTTATAGCGCGCAAGAAAATTTATCACATCTTCAGGATTTTCTTTTAAATAATCGTTTTTGACCACGGTAACGGTCGAAACATATCCGTTCGTGCTTTCAGTTTCAACCGTTACCCATTCCCCCATAAGTGAAAGTGCGTTTCTGAATTTAGCTTCGGGATATTTTTCAGAGGCGGGAAAGCTTATATTAAGGGGCAGTATTCCAATAGCCTGATCATCGGTTAGCATTTTTGAAATAATTGTGTCATAGTCATTTTCGTATATAAAACTTACTTCGTTTCTAGCGTCAATATAATTCTTATTAAACAGGTATCTCATAACCCAGTCTGTGGTGCCGCCATAGTCGGTGAAATATATCGTTTGACCCTTCAGCTCGCTGAAATAGTTTAAGCGCTCCTGTCTCTCAACAAAATTGAAGGTTCCTAAATCGCTTATCGCTATGACTGAGATGCCGCCGTTGGTATCATTATAGATTTCCGCCGCCATATTTCCCGGAACGTTGGCGTATTTAACGCTGTCTTTTTCTAGGGCGGCCAGAACTTCGTACGGTCTTTCATAAATTTCAAATAAATATTCGGAATCCTCATAAATATTTTTATCGGAATTGTCCATAAATTTTACCATACCCATAGTAGATGTGTCGTTCATTCCAGCTATTATTAGCCCGTTAAAATTTTCGTCAAAGACTGGCAGCGATTCGTTGGTATCAGACCCGTAGTCTCCAAAACCTCCAGAATTCTTTTCAACGTCAATTTTACCGCAGGACAAAAGAAATAATACGGACAAAATCCAAACGAAAAGTTTTAAAAATCTTATTTTCATGTTTATGTTTCTCCCGCTAATATTTTATTATAGGAGCTTTGTCAAAGCCTCTAATTGTTTTTATGTTTATATTGATATGATCATTATGTATATTTTTCAATGGTCCACTCCGATCAACTAGGTAAACTGACGCGCCGGTTTTTAAGGCGGAAAGCGCAGCTTCTTCAACATCCTCAAATATAACGCACTCACAAGGCTTTATCTCGAGTTTTTTCATTGCAAGATAATATATGTCAGGTTTTTCTTTTCCCGCGCCGGCTTCGTCTACAGAACACAGAACGTCGAAAAATTCAAGTATATTATTTGAAGTCAGCGCGCTTTCATAAAACCTTTTTATCGCGCTGGTGGCAAGCGCTATTTTTATGCCTCCGCTTTTTAACTCCTCAAGATATTCCACTACATTCGGAAAGACTTTAGCGCTTTCAACGTATTCTTGCTCGGCAAAATCTATCCATTCAGCGATTATTTCCTCTGGCCTGTCAACGAGCGAAAACCTCTCTTTTGTGTATTGCGCAGCTTCTTCAAAGCTCATAAGCGAGATTAATTTAAAATAATCGTCGGGAACCGGCAATCCGCGTTTGCTTAAAAATTTTATGTCAACATTTCCCCAAATCGGCAGGGTGTCTATTATCGTGCCATCCATATCAAATATTGCCGCTTTTTTTCCTCTTAAAACATCCCTGTTCATTTTTTACGGTTCCTTTATTATTAACAGTGTGCCCTCTTTCACCGAAATATTGCTTTTTACGCCTATAAATTCGTTGCTTATCCCAATCGGGTCGTTAAACAATAGAGTATGCGCGTTAAGGTCGTATTTAAGCCCGCTTTCACTCACTCCCACACTTTTTTCAGAAAGCGAAAAAACCGACACGAAACCCCGTTCGCTTTTTGAAAACGATATTTTATCATTATGTAAAACCGTTATTATTTCGGTGCCAGATATGAGCCAGCCGGTCATGGAATTTTTTGCAAGGCGAACCAAAAGAGCTATATTAGCAATTAGATGACTGGTTCTCCCTCCGGTGCCTCCGTATATTTTAAATTCCTTACAGCCTCGCTGTATGCCCAACTGAAGTGCGGCCTCCATATCGGTATTGTCTTTTATCCTGTTTAACGCAATTCTTTGAGTTTCGGGAGGAATATAAATATCTTCCGGCAACGAGTCAAAATCGCCTATTAAAACATGCGGGGCTATTCCGACTCTTGAAAGATATTTATATCCTCCATCAGCCGCTATTATAAGCGAATTTTCTTCTATAAAGGGAATTTCTACGGGCGTTTCGCCGGCACCGAACAAATAGCACAATTTATTCGTCATTTTAATTTATCAATCCGCTTCGGTTAAGCGCGCTGAACAAAGCGTAAATTGGAGAAACGGTAGAATTTGTGTCTCGTCCCACACCCCAAAAAGAACGTCCGTTTCCGTCTCTTATTTCCATAAAAGACAGCGCCTCTGAGCTTGATCCGCTGTTTTGCAATGAATGTTCTGAATAAGAAGCAATATCTATCTTTACGCCCAAAGAATTTCGAAGCGCATGAACGACTGCGTCTAAGGGGCCGTTCCCCTTTCCTGAGAAAATCCTTTCTTTTCCTTTTTGACGAACCGTAAGATTAGCAGTTTCAAACCCGGCATCATTCTGCACAAAACGAACGTCGGCAAACGCAAGCGGATAAGATACATTAATAAAGTTGTTGTAAAAAATATCGTATACCTCATCAGCTAACAATTCTTTGTGCTGTTTGTCCGAAGCGTCTTTAATAATATACCCTACTTCCTCGCGCAGTTTTTTAGGAAGATCAATTCCGTATTTTTCCTTTATCAGGTACCCTACTCCGCCCTTTCCACTTTGGCTGTTTATTCTTATCACGTCTCCGTCGTATTGGCGACCAATATCTTTCGGGTCGATAGGCAGATATGGAACCGACCATTCATAAAGGCCTTTCTGCTCACGCCACTCCATCCCTTTTGCAATGGCGTCTTGGTGAGAGCCTGAGAAAGCGGCGAAAACCAGTTCGCCCGCATATGGGTGACGCTGATGCACCCGCATGTCCGTAATATCCTCATAGAATTTCGCCACTTTGAGAATGTCTTCAAAATCCAGTTCGGGATCAACGCCATGTGAATATAGGTTAAGCGCCAATGTTATTATATCCGCGTTCCCGGTCCGCTCACCGTTGCCGAAAAGAGTGCCCTCGACTCGCTGAGCGCCGGCAAGCAGACCCAACTCAGCGTCGGCGACCGCGCAGCCCCTGTCGTTATGAGGGTGAAGCGAAACGATAACGTTTTCACGCTTATATAAATTATCGCACATGTATTCAACCTGACTAGCGTAAACATGCGGCAAAGACAGCTCAACTGTCCCCGGAAGATTGATAATAACTTGGTTTTCGGGAGAAGGTTCCCATATTTTAAGCACTTCGTTGCATATTTCGAGGGCAAACTCAACTTCTGTGCCCGTAAAGCTTTCCGGCGAATATTCAAACCTGAAGTTGCCAAAGGTTGACTTAGCCCGCTCTTTAAGTAAGTTCGCGCCTAGCACAGCGATATCGATTATCTCTTGCTTGCTTTTTTTAAACACCTGCTCGCGCTGTGCGAGCGAAGTGGAATTATAAAGATGCACCACCGAATTTTTTGCGCCCTCGAGCGCTTTGAACGTTTTGTCGATGATATGCTCTCGAGATTGGGTCAGCACCTGAATTGCGACATCATCCGGAATAAGCCCGTCCTCAATGAGCCTGCGGCAGAATTCATATTCTGTTTCGGATGCGGCCGGAAAGCCGATCTCTATTTCCTTAAACCCTATTTTAACTAAAAAGTTAAAAAAATCCAATTTTTCCGAAAGGCTCATGGGCACTACCAATGCCTGATTGCCGTCGCGAAGGTCAACGCTGCACCAAGCAGGCACCTTTTCGAGATGATGTTTTTTGATCCATTTTGTAGAGACATTCGGCGGCATAAAATAATGTTTTTTATATTTTGACGCGTTTTTCATTCTTCAGACTCCTTATTATGGCAGCACCGCACAAATCCAACGTGCAGAGCGCTCAGCTAGATTTTTTGTAAAATTAAGCAATTTTGCCGAAAACATAAGCTGATATTTTACGGGAAGCAAAACAGTTTGGATGAAAATACACAAACGATTTTTGAGTCCACGAGTTGTAAGGTGCCGCCTTGGTACTTTATACAGCAAATCAACTTGAAAATAAGCAATAATAATTTCATCAAAACCGTATATATTAAAGCCTTAGTATTATTCTTGATATTTTTGAAGTTAATTTACTATAATTTTAACCCAAATTTTTGGATATGTCAAGTTTTTTATGGAGTAGTTCTTTTAACCCAACGGCAATAAGCAAAACCGCGAATATTTTTTGGAGCGGGTCTTCATCTATTAATTTTAAAATTAAAAACCCGGCTCCGACCCCAAAAGTCCCAGCTATACAGCATGTCGGGATTATTTTCCATTCGATCAAATTATTTTTTGTGTGGATAATAATTGACAACAATGCAACCGGCAGAAAAAATAGAAGATTTATTCCCCCCGCCTCCTTTTGGCCAATGCCGGCGAAAGAGGTCAGCCAGATAATTAAAATAAAACCGCCGCCCAATCCCATGGACGCGGCGACTCCCGTTAAAAAACCTGCAACAATATTAAATATATTCATTTTACCAGTATCCTTATCGCCGAAATAACCATAACCACGCCAAAAATGCGACGCAGCAAAGAATTTGGGATTTTTTTAAGCAAAAAAGAGCCCGGAATCGCTCCGGTAATTCCCCACGGGATATATTCAAAAGCCGTCTTATAATCCAATTCGCCGCCTAGCGCATATACCGCAGTTGAAATAAGGCTTAAAAAAAATATAAGTGTGACAGACGTAGCATGGCTTTGTTTAGCTTTAATTCCAGATTTTTCAAGCATAGGCACGGCTATCACACCGCCTCCGGATCCAAACAAGCCGTTAAGACCGCCGCAGAGCAACCCGGCGATAATTTTAATATGTTTCTTCATGGGATTATAATTCCCCGTTTAAGCGTATATATAACCGCATTCATGTCACCGACTCTTTTTATAGTTAATTAACCTAGAAAATATCAAAAATAATAACGCGAAAGCTGCGGTTAATCTGTACAAGTGGATTTACTGCAAAATGTCATGCGGTTTTGCATAAATTATTTTTGCTTGTCTTCAAGTTAATTACTATAAAACACCGAAAGCGGCTCCGCCGCAGATGTTTGAAAATTTTTAAATAATTACTTGCAATTTAATTTTTTTTTTGGTAGAATAATACAAGATGAGCTGCCATTTAACGAGGTATCAACACAGGCGCTTATGACAGATCATAAAATATTTTAGAGAGGAAAGAATAAGAGATTTAAAATGAAAATCAGTTTTTCAACGCTGGCCTGTCCAAATTTTTCATGGACAGACATCTATTCGATGGCTAAAGACTTGGGGTTTGACGGAATTGAAATAAGAGGGTTGGGTGAAGATATCTTCGCTGTAAAGGCGCAGCCATTTACCGAATCAAAGATAAAAGAAACCATAGATACGCTCAAAAGGCTGGGCCTTGATATACCCTGCGTTTCGGCTCAGAGCTGTCTTAAATTTAAAAATAAGCTTGATGAAAATATCTCTGAAATTAAGGAATATATAAATCTTGCTAAAAAGCTCCGTACCCCCTATATCCGTGTTTTGGGAGATCTTGAGCCTCATCCTGTCGGAGAAGTCGATGACAATGACGTTAAAGAAGCTTTATTAAGGATAATCCCGTTCGCCGAAACGGCAAAAGTTACTATTCTAGTGGAGACAAACGGGGTTTATGCCGATACCGACCGCTTAAAGAATTTGCTAGACTCTATTGATTCAGAATATGTCGGCGCGCTGTGGGACATGCATCACCCTTATCGCTATTTCGGCGAAAGCGGAAAACAGACCGTTGAAAACTTAGGGAAGTATATCAAGTATATACATGTCAAGGACAGCGTAATAGAATACGGCAAACCACGCTACCGCATGATGGGAGAGGGCGATCTTCCTATTAAAGATTTTTTTGACGCGCTCACAAGCATTGGTTATAACGAGTACATTTCACTTGAATGGGTAAAGCGTTGGGCGGGTGAGCTTGAAGATGCGGGAATCGTTTTTCCGCATTTCGTGCGATATATGAAGCCGTTTCTCTTAAAAAAGCCGCATTTATACCTAGACGACAGGGGAACGGGATATTATCCATGGCCAAAAGAAACGCTGATCAACGAAACTTTTCCAGATGTTTTAGACAGGATCTGCAATGAATTTCCAAATCAATACGCTTTCAGATATACAGAGCTTGACTATACAAGAACTTATCCCGAATTCCGGCATGATGTAGACAATTTTGCCGCGGCGCTTATTTCTATGGGGGTAAAAAAAGGAGACCACGTGTCGATTTGGGCAACTAACGTCCCTCAGTGGTTCATAACATTTTGGGCAGCGACTAAGATCGGCGCGGTTCTGGTTACCGTAAACACAGCCTATAAAATTCATGAGGCTGAATATCTGCTTCACCAATCGGATACCCACACGTTGGTGATGATAGAATCCTGCAAAGATTCAAATTATGCCGAAATAATCAAAGAGCTTTGCCCTGAACTTAAGAACTCTAAGCCGGGAGAATTACGAGCGAATAAGCTTCCGCGCCTTAGGAACATAGTTACCGTTGGGTTTTCGCTAGACGGCTGCTATACCTGGGAGCAAGCGGAAGTCATGGGGAAAAACACGGATAAAGAGCTAGTTGCAAAAATGCGAGCCGAAATAGATAAGCACGACGTTTGCAACATGCAGTATACAAGCGGGACGACCGGATTTCCAAAGGGTGTGATGCTCACCCATTATAATGTCGTAAACAACGGCAAGGTTATCGGTGATTGCATGGACTTCTCGAATCACGATCATTTGATGATACAGGTGCCGATGTTCCACTGCTTTGGCATGGTGCTTGCCATGACTGCTTCTATGACCCATGGGGTCACTATGACGCCGATCCCTATTTTTTCTCCGAAAAAAGGACTTGCCGCTATAAATAAAGAGAAAACCATCAGCGCATTCCACGGTGTGCCCACCATGTTTATCGCCATGTTGGAGCATGAGGATTTTCTGTCCACTGACTTTTCAAATATAAGAACCGGTATAATGGCCGGATCACCCTGTCCGGTAAAAGTAATGGAAGATGTGCTTAACAGAATGAATATGCGTGATATCTGCATAACCTACGGACAAACAGAGTCGTCGCCGGCTATCACCATGAGCAAAACGACCGACTCAACCGAGACACGCGTGTCAACTGTAGGCGGCAAAGTGTTCGGAGTGGACGTGAAAATTATAGACCCAGAAACCGGAAAAACGCTTCTGCCGGAGCAGGACGGCGAGCTTTGCGCACGCGGATATAATATCATGAGAGGCTATTATAAAATGGACGAAGCCACCAAAGCGGCGATCGACGGGGACGGTTGGCTTCACACCGGAGATCTCGCACGCGAAACGGTTGACGGAAACTATAAAATAACAGGACGGATAAAGGACATGATTATCCGCGGCGGCGAAAATATATATCCCAAAGAAATAGAAGAGTTTTTATATACATGCGAAATGGTAAAAGACGTTCAGGTAATCGGCGTTCCCGACAAGCAATACGGAGAAGAAATCATGGCTTGCATTGTCCTGAAAAGCGGCGTAAACTGCACTGAAGAAGAGATAAAAGACTTAGTGCGCGCAAATATGGCAAAACATAAAGTTCCAAAATACGTTTCGTTTGTTGATGGTTTTCCCATGAACGCAGCGGGAAAAATATTAAAATATAAAATGCGCGAAAAAGCGGTTGAGCAACTTGGATTGCAGGCGGATAACAACATAGTGACTGCGTGATACGGGTTGTGATGTTGTGAGAAAGTGTATATTAAACCTACGAAACGCAAGCGTTTCGTAGGTTTAATATTTCGCATCTGTTTAGGTTGTCTGCCTCAGGAAGACGAGAAACAGGCGATTTTGAACAACGAAACTAACCGAGCGGCTTTGCCGCCTGGAAACGGCTCCGCTACAAATGTTTGAATAAATCATTACTTAAGGCCAAGCCCCATCTCATAAAGCGGGGAGGTTTTTTTAAGTTTCAGAAAATCTCCTAAAATTATATCTCCATTTTCATCACGTGAGATAAAGTCTCCCACATCAGTGTCGGTGAGCTTTATTAAATTGATGCCGTTTATATGTCCTCCTTTTTCGGATATCTCAAAAAAGCTAGGTCTTTCTACAGATATAAAATCATTGGCGGTCACCGTATAATCGCCTATTTTAGATATTCCGCCAATGCTGAGCGAAGAGTTTTCAACCGTTCCCGAAACGGCGTCGTTTTTTCCTTTCGCTGCGGTCCGCAGCGAAATAGAATCAATAAGCTTGTTTTCAGGCTTTATAACCGGATTATCTCGAAGCAGATAGTTTTGATCCAGTGCGTCCAACGAAACGCAGTTATACAGCCTTAGGTCACCGGGATTAAAATTGTCTGAAAAGTTAGCCATAACGTTGTCAAACGATATGCAGTTTTTAAGAATATGGTTGCTGGGCTGTCCCTCTCCTCCCAGCTTAAATCCATTGTGTCCATTGGCATAGGCGACGCAGTTTTCATACGTCATGGGATAAGACGGGCCAGTTGAAACTCGGGTGAACATATCAAACCCGTCGTCAACGTTATGATGAGCGACACATCCCCGCATAACATTGCCCGGCCCCCCCGCCATCGAGTGGTATCCATCGGCGTTGTTAAGCGCATCATCTCTATTATAGCGTGACGTGCAGTTAATGAAAAGATTCCCTCTTGACCATGCTTCAGGCGGCAAACCGTTGTCGTATCCTGCCACGCCTATTCCGTTTTTAGCGAACTCAAGCACACAGTTTTCGATAATGTTAAAGTCACCGTTATTTTGCAGCCAGCCGCCGCGGTCTTCGGGCCCTGAACCGCCGGTTATAAACCGCTCAACATGCCAATAGCTTCCCTGTATTGAAAGTCCGCTAAGTTTGATATGCTCCACTCCCGGTTCGGGGCAGATTTTCACTCTTTTTTTAGAATTTCCTCCTGTCCCTTCTAAAACAATTTCGGCTTCTTTATAATCTCCGTCTACTAAATAAATAATCTGACCAGGTTCGGCCATTTTTACGGCGCTAGCCATTGAAGTGCGATTATCCCTATCTTTGCCGGAACGGTCTCCAAGTCCGTTAAGATCGGCCCAGATTGTTTCCCATCCGGCGGAATCTTTATCGGCATTAAATGTTACCGAAAAGCTACCTTCCACATCGCCGATCTTATACTCAAAAAAGTTTTTGCCTTCCTTGAGCTCAGCGTTTGCAACTACTTCGCCATAAACTTCCACCTTGCCGTTAAATACATTTTTATTTCCTAATTTTATACTTAAATTTCCGTCGAAATTAGACTTTAAATTAAGAGTATAATCCGCAAGACCGGTTTCTGTCCTAGAAACCATCTTGACCTCATGATCAGGGTTTATATATCCGCCCGGCGACTCAGAAGTTTTAATATTTGCTGTCCCCATCTCAAAAACCTCAATATTTTCAACTAGCAAACGTGTTTCGCGCGCCGCAAAAAATCCCCAGTACATGTTATCCTTGTCAATGCGCTCCACACAGTCCGCCTTATCATATATAAGCGTTTCGGATTTTAAAGTTTCTCCGTCGGTGTTATAAAGCGTCATATAAAAGCCATCGTTTTTACGCTCAAGTTTATAAATCAAACTTACGCCGAGCGCTTGTTTGGTTAGATCTCTCGCTCCATTAGTTCCAACCGCTCCCACCGCAAATATAGGACTGTCGCAGCCATCGCTGAAAATAGAGCCGGTTTGATCCTGACTGTTGTTTCGACCAGTAAATCCGATGCCCGCATAGTTAGTTATTGCGGGTATTTCCTCATACCCCTCAACAGGCGGATCCATCCTGTGTGAACCCACAACGTCAAATGCCGCCATGCCTCCGGCGGTTTGGTTGTTGGTGGCACCGTCCACCGAAGGATGCGCACCGACAAAAAGCTTTGTAACCCTTGCTGTGAGCACATAATTTTTTTCAGTGGGAAGCTTTGTATAAAAACAAGTGGCAGCCATATGTCCGACCGCGATTTTTCCTCCTCGGCTTTCAAGCACTATCTTATCGCTGTCGCTTATTTTTATCGGACTATCCGACTTAATCGCTTGTCCCAACTGGGCTTTATTCGGAATAAATCCCGCGCGGCTGTTTATGGAACGCGCGCTGTCAAGCCAGCCCGGATTTATCCAAACGTGATTTATGCCGTTCTGGCCCGGTCCGTTAGTTGGACCCTGAAAGAAAATATCTGTCGATTGGCCGAAAGCGCGATAATACCAATCCAGATCATTTGCCAGATTATTTGTTTCCTCTGCGCCTACATCAGGTATTTGAGCCGACAAAGCAAAAGCCGGACATAGTGTAAAAGTTAAAAATTTTTTAAATAGGCTGCACATATAAGTATCCTCCAAAATATTAATTTGTAATGTGCCTTTTTTCAAATTATACAGCTAATTATAGCAGTTTGACTTTTTATTAACTATAAGTCAAACTGCCATAGCCTAAAAATAAACTAAAAGCATTTTGCTGTAGCTTAAATTAAAGCAATACTGCACAGGTCTGGCGTGTAAAGCATGCAGATGGATTTTTCGTCAAACTAGGCAATTTTCCCGCGAGTATCTGTTGATATTTAAGGTAAAATTAACAAAGTTTGGCGAAAAATACGCAAGTGATTTGTGCGTCAAGCCGTTAAGCGCGAGTTGTGCGGTGCTGCCTTAAAAATCCATTGTCAATTATCACCCGCTAACAGTTCCTCCGCCGTATTAACAGCGCTTAGGCTGTCCGGGTCACCCGAAATAATCCGCGCTAGCTCTTGCTTTCTCCCTTCGCGATCTAGCGTCCTTACGATTGTATAGGTTCGCTCATTTCGGCTTTCTTTTTCTATCAATAAATGATTAGTCGCCTTCGATGCTATCTGCGCTAAATGTGTCACGCAAATAACCTGCCTTCTACCTGAAAGATCCGATAGTTTTACTCCTACTTTATTTGCGGCTCTTCCGCTTATTCCGGCATCAATTTCGTCAAAAATCATAGTGGGTATATCATCGCTTTCGGCAAGGCTGCTTTTGATAGCCAGCATTACACGCGACAGTTCACCTCCCGACGCAATTTTCGCAATAGGCTTAGGTTCTTCTCCTTTATTCACCGACATATACATTTCATCGCAGTCCATGCCGTTTACGGTTACTTTGTCTGCCGTTATCCTGAATTCAGGACGGGCATCCGGCATGTCCAGATAAATTAGTTCTTTTGTTATTTGCTCAGTTAGATTTTGCGCGGCGTCACGGCGTTTTTCAGAGATTTCTAAACCCAAAGCTTTCAGCCGTTCGCCGAGAGCTTTTTTTTCTTCTTTAAGCGAATTTATCAAATCCTCGGAAAAGCTAAGTTCTGCTAGCTCAACGCGCCACCTATCACATTCTTTAATAATGTTGTCAAGACCCATTTTATACTTTCGTTTAAGCGATAAAATACCTGACATTTTTTCTTCAAGCGCATTTATGTCGATCTCTTCTTCTGTGCTCGGTATTAGCTTGAAAACTTCGCCCTTTATGTCCAAAAGCTCATCATAAACGCTCTCTAGTCGGTTAGAAAGCCCGCTTATATTGTCGTTTCCCTCAACAGAATTAAGCCTTTGCACAGACTTATAAATTAAATCCAACACGCCACTCGTTTGCTCTCCGCCAGACAAACCCTCAAATACAAAATTTAAAGCGTCCGATATATTTTGATTTCCTCGTGCCATCTCAAGAGCCAATGCCGTAGCTTCTTCATCTCCGAGCTTAAGCCCAAGACCTTCTATTTCTTTGATTTTGCTTTGCAATATCCCTATTAAAATCTCCTTTTGGGCACCCTCCTTTTCTATCCCCCTTATTCTCCTGCTGACCGCCGAAAAGCTGCGGAAACAATCCGCATATTCATTTAAAGTATTGCCTAACCCGGCAAACTCGTCCAACAGTTCACGCTGCTTATCTATATTGGTGAGAATACGGCTGTCCTGTTGTCCGTGTATATCCAACAGGTCAGCGGTAATCTCTTTTAAAACCATTGACGAAGCGGTTTTGCCGTTTATCCTTATGGTGGATTTTCCATCGGCGCTTATTTCACGCATAACCAGCAGTTCACCGTTATCACAGCCGTATCCGCTTTCAATAAGTTTTGCTTTTGAAAATTCGGACAGATTTTCAAAAAGAGCGGTTATAACTCCCTTATCACAGCCTTTACGCACAATGTCCTTGTATACGCGTCCGCCGGCAACGGCGCTTATCCCACCGACAAGTATGCTTTTTCCCGCGCCGGTCTCACCGGTAAACACATTGAAGTTATCGTCAAAGTTAATCACCGCTTTTTCTATTATCGCTAAATTTTCAATATAAAGCTCTTTCAGCAAATTTTGACACCTCTCTACTTCAGTGGTCTCATAAGCTTATTATGCACCGAATCATAAAAACTGTTTTTAGACATATCAATAATATCAAGCCATAGCCCCGATTTTTTTATTTCTATCGCCTGGCTTCCGGTTATTCGGATTCGTTCGCCGCCATCAACACTTAACAATACTTCGTCCTTATCCGAATATTTTGAGAAAGTCACATTAAGAGCGTCTTCTCCACTGAAAATAATCGTTCTCCCGAAAAGGGTATGCGCGCACAGCGGCGTGAACTCAATGCAGGAAATTTCAGGCTCAAGTATCGGTCCTCCCGCCGAAAGGGCATAAGCCGTGGATCCGGTAGGGGTGCTAAAAATAAGTCCGTCCGCGCGTATTCGCGAAAACTCCAGTCCCCCGCCGCTTATTCTGAATTCGGGAAGTTTTGCTCCGGTCTCTCTGCTTATTACGGCATCGTTCAGCGCCAAAAAACTTTTTTCCTCAACTATAACGTCTAGCATCATCCTTTTCGAAACGCGGTAATCTCCGCTTTTAAGACGCGAAAGCTTATCCAATTCTGAAGGCTCAAGAGTTGCCATAAATCCTAAGGTGCCGGTGTTTATTCCAAGCAGGGGCTTTCTCGCACGCGCGGCGGACTTCCCCCAATTAAGTATGGTCCCGTCCCCACCAACGGTCATTACCAAATCACAAATTGAGATTTCAGAGGATTCCGTTGTAACGACAATGCATTGCCTCTTCAGGTGTGACAAAACGGAATCTAATATTTCATCGGATTTTTCCTTTTCGTGATTAACACATAACAAAACTTTCATGCTATTTTTCTTTCAAAAAACTATTCTTCATTAAATACGCTGACGCTGTATAATTGCTCAGACATGTCCAACAGAAGATTTTTATATTGTATTTTCTTTACCCAACGCCTGGGTATTATCCCCACTCCTCTGCAAGCGCCTGCAAGGCCTCCGGCCAGTGACGCGCAGACTTCGCTTTCACCATCGTGATTGACCGCAAGCTGTATAGTATGAATATAGCTTTCTTCATGCAACGCTGCGCAAAAAACTGCGATAGCCAACGCTTCAGCCGCGCTTTTGCCGCTACCTATTTCAGCTAAAGCTCCTCGGGGAGGAAGCGAAGGTTCATAAAGCAACCTTAGCGCTAAATCCAAATATTCCAACACTTCATCGTGTCCATTATAATTTTTAAGTATTTTTACAGACCTTTTGGCGGATTCTTCTATCGAATAACCGTTGATTATTTCAGCGATTATCGCGCTATAACACCCGGCCGCAAGATATCCCGATGTTCCGCAGTGGGTAATAGCGGCGAAATCGGCACCCGCACGAAAGGCTATTTCAGGATCATAGTTGAAATAAAGTCCGGCCGCTAAAACCCTCTTTAACCCTCCATTATCACTATTATTGTTTATTTTAGAGTTAATTTTGCCGTAATTCATCTCTTTTGCGGAAAGCAACGCCTCTATACTGACATTGTCGAGGTACCTATTTTTATAAAGACCTTTAGCCCTTAAAAGACGCATGTGATATTTGTTTCTGCGGTCGTCAAAAATCCATGCGTATTCTTTGCCGGCTATGCTTTTTGTTTGTGTATAAAGCCATACTTGGTATGAATAAAAAACATATGCCGTATAGTTTATCTCTTTCCCTTTAGATTCATAATCCGCCCATAATATTCCGTCGGCCGTGAAGAGCATAAGCTGAGTGGCATCTGTAAACAGCGCTGTGCCCGATTTTTTGCTGACCGCTAATTCAAGGCAGCCCTGCGTCTCAAACCGATCGCATATCTGTTCAAAATTCAAGGTTCTGGCAGGATGCCCAAAAGCATCGCCGATGGCAAAACCCAAAATAGCCCCGTCAAAACGGTCGGAATTTAAGATTCTTTTCCCCATACATCCTCCTCGTCCGTCTTATATTTTATAGTATTTGATTTATTATAGACTATTCTGGAAAATACAATGTCGTCCCCTGATTTAAATAAACGCTCAAGCAGGCAAAGCAAATTGCCCGGAGTAATAATTACGCCCATTCCATGGATCTTATTGCCGGTTTCGCGCAGTATATGCCAGACAAGCAAAACACAGTTTTTCGAAATGGCAAAATACGACTTGAAACCTCCGGAATGAAATTTTCTGAATTTAGCTCCGGCGGCAAACCACAGCTTTGAACAGTAATCCAGATCATCTGAATAAGCAGCGTCGGGTTCACGTTCGCAGAGCCTTTGAAACTTTGATTCCCACGGATAAGACTGCTTTAATATCCTTATAATCTCTTCTTTTGCCTTGGCAATCCGCTCAGGTGAAAGCTTAAGTCCGTAGCAGACCGTTGTTTTGAGGTCATGTACGGCACAAAAACGTATATATCGATTCCGTTCGGCAGTAAAGAATATCCCCTGGCCAAATGTACGCCCCCATTTATAGGTTTCGGTATCATAGTTGCCATATGAAACTACTCGTCCGTTAAAAGCGATGTCGCAATGCCCCAATTTTCCCCCCGGCCTTAAATGAAAAAGCACTTCCATGTCGGGAACTTCAGGACAGATAGGGTTCTTCAAAATATCCAGTCTTCTTATAAACCTAGGAAATATTAAAGTTGAAACAAAGACCGAAGGAAAACCCCTGTTCGATAAGCGGAAAGCCGCGCAGTAAAATATAAGCAACGTTAAAGCCGTCCCCCACCTTATGGCAGGAGCGAACGAAAGTATGATCCCTGCTAGCAGGTAAGAAAAAAAAACAATTATATCCAAAGCCTGATTTTCATTTCCATCACGGCTTCCCATTATCACATCAACAAGCTTTATCATCGCTTTAAAAAAGATATACACGATAATAGCCGGAATAATTATAACACTCATTTATGATATTTCATTCCTCTTTGAATGGTGACTGCACGATAGATTTGTTCGGCGAGCGCCACACGAGCCATCTGATGTGGCAGCGTCATAGCAGAAAGCGACAGCTTTAAACCGGCAGCCGATTTTATTTTCTCAGAGAGTCCAAACGAGCTACCGATAACAAAGCACGCCTCTTTTCCGGTCTCGCTTATATGGGCCATTATTTCAGCAAACCTCTCTGAAGTCATTTGCCTTCCCTCGACACAAAGCGCTATAAGATAGTGACGACTGCCCAACCTTGAAAGTATTTCTTCTGTCTCCTTAGAAAGTGCGGCATTTATCAGTTTTTCCGAAGGGCCGTCAGGAAGCTTTATCGGAGATAATTCGGTATAGATTATATCACAATACGGCTTTAATCGTTTAATATATTCAGCTTCACATTCTTTAAAATAGCTTTCTTTCAAGCCTCCCATGGTGATAATATTAATTTTTGTCATCGCTTGATGCGGCGATTTTTATTTTTAGAATTTTTGGATTTTATGACAGTGCCCACAACCATAAGCGTTATTAAAAGGATAGCTAAAACTATCAGCCCGGCCTTAAGCCAGGTTTGGTCTAAAACTTTTCTAACGTTGTCTGTAAATTCTGCAACAGCGGATTTTTGCACACTGTCCGCCGCGACCAGTTGGACTGTTACCAGTGTCTCGTCCGCTAGTCGAAGCTCGACTGAGCCTAAAATTTCACCTTTTTCAACCGGGGCGTTGATAGCTTCTTTGTCGGTGTTAATTCTGCGCTGTATCGCCGATTCGTTCACCTCTTTAGGGAGCAGAGTAAAATAATCGTCCATAGGTTTTAGCTGTATAGTATCTGAATTTTCACCCTGAAGTACCGGCATAGTGGCGACTATATCATTTTTTGTCAAAACGGTTTTATACTCAAAATAATCAAACGCCCAGTTATAAAGAGCCAGGTGATCTTTAAAATGATAGTTTCCCTTTGTTTCAGTTCCGTCAGTGTCATAATACGGCGCTCCCATGGTCACCAGTATATATGTGTAGCCATTCCTTTCGGCAATTGATACAAGGCTCGCATGTCCTTCGGCAGCCTCTCCGCTAATTAGATCGTAATATAGATCGATGCTGCCGGTTTTGACTCCCTTGGCATATTCGTAATAATAATCCGAAGTTGGATTTAGCAACAGATTAGTCGTAAATATTGTATATCCCCCCGGATTGTTGGAATTCGGCGGCATGTCATATTCATATGCGCTGCAAATATCCATAAATTCAGGATAATTTTCGTAAACATATTTGGTGATAAGATACATATCATAGGGGGTGGAATAATTATCTTCTTGATGAAGACCATGCGGGTTTCCAAAATTTGTATTTTTGCATCCGAGTTCCAATGCTTTTTCGTTCATCATGTCAACAAATTTGCTCATATCTCCGCCGCCGACATTATAAGCCAAAATATTGGCAGCTTCACAGGCCGAAACTATCATAAGAGCATACAGACAATCACGGTAGGTCACATTTGTCTGACCAGGACGGATATCCGCATGGGAAGGACCATACTTGTTTAAATCCGACGAAGAAAATTCATCCATTACTAATGCGGGTATATCGACGAATTCATCAAGGTTAGGAATATTTTCTATTGTTATCAACGCCGTCATTATTTTCGTTGTAGAAGCAGGAAAAAACTTTTCCGTATGTTTTTTTTGATAAACCACCATGTCAGTAGCGGTGTTTATCATGAAAACTCCCTCACTATATATTTTAGTGTCAGGATTAAAGGCAGCCGGCACTGTTTGTATGTTTCCGAAAAAAGCATAAAATATAACTATTGTCGAAAGTAAAATTTTTAGCTTTTTATTATTTTTTTTATTTCCCATCTAGACAAAGCCCCTTAAAAAGTATATAATTAAACCAAACATTATTTATTATTATAGCACAAACCCCAAAAAAACGCAATAAAAAATATATATTAAAGAGGATATTTATGAAAAGACAAGGATTTGAAACGAAAATGGTCCATGCAGGCTATGAGGGGAACGATGCAACCCACTCGGTAGCTCCGCCGCTTTATCTGACCAATGCTTACTATTTTGACGATACGGCACATGCCCAAAGCCTTTTTGAGCTGAAGCAGACCGGGAATATCTATTCGAGACTTGGAAACCCCACCTGTTATGTTTTAGAGGATAGGTTGACGGCACTCGAGGGAGGAGTTGGCGCCCTAAGTTTTTCTTCGGGGCATGCCGCTATCTTCAACGTAATTGCTAATCTTTGCGTTGCGGGCGACGAAGTGGTTTCTAGCCGCGACATATATGGCGGGGTCATAAACATGATTGGAATATCTCTAAACCGGCTCGGCGTGAAGGTAAAATTCGTTGAGCCAGGGGATATGGATGCATGGAAAAACTCAATTTCTCCAAAAACCAGGCTGTTTTTTACCGAACTGGTCGGTAACCCGCACGGCAATATCTCAGACATAGAAACAATTGCTGAAATTGCTCATAAAAACGGAATACCATTTATGGTAGACGGAACTTTTAATACTCCATATCTTTGCCGTCCGTTTGATTGGGGAGCCGATTTTGTAGTGCACAGCGCAACGAAATATCTTTCCGGTCATGGACAGGTTATGGGAGGTATCGTCGTAGACGGCGGAACTTTTGATTTTAAGGGGAATCCTAGATTTCCTCTTTTTAACTCGCCTGATGTGTCTTATCACGGAATGGTGTTCGCCGATTTGGGTAAGGCGGGGTTTTTAACACGGCTGCGTGCTCTTATCATGCGGGATTTCGGTTCTTGTCTATCCCCGTTCAACGCGTATATAATATTGATAGGAGTCGAAACCTTATCACTCAGAATGGAGCGGCATTGTCAAAACGCTTTGAAAGTAGCCGAATTTCTGGAAAGCCGCCGCGAAATCGAAACCGTGAACTGCGCCATGCTTAAAAGCAGTGAGCAACACGGGCTGCAGCAAAAATATATGACTAAAGGGTCGGGCGGTATTTTTACTTTTGACATAAAAGGCGACAAATTAAAGGCGGCAAAATTTTTAGACAGTCTAAAGCTCATACAAATAGTGGCGAACGTAGGAGATATTCGAACTCAGGTTTCACATCCGGCAACCACGACTCACAGCCAGCTGTCGGCGGAACATCTAAAAGAAAGCCGAATAAAAGAGAGTACGGTAAGGATCACCGTAGGGATTGAAACCGTAGAGGATATTATTGAGGATCTAAAACAAGCTATCGAATCAATTAATTATTAACCCTCAAACAAACTTTTAGCAAATAAACTATCCGAGCGCTTTTGCCGCTTGGTTCCAATAGCTTATTTGCGGATTAATATTAATTATTTTTTAAGGTGAAAAGATGATTTACGTTATCGCAGACACACACGGTGATATTGACAGGTTGAAAGGATTAAAAATAAGACTTAAAAAAAACGATTTTCTCATTATTTGCGGAGATTTCGGATTTATTTGGAACGGCGATAAAAAAGAAGAAAAACTGATAAAAAAAATAGGAAAATGCCGCTGTCCGATTTTATTCGTAGATGGGGTGCACGAAAACTTTAAACTGCTCAAAAAATATCCGCTTCAAGAATGGAACGGCGGAAAAACCCGTGTGATAAGCGGAAATTTGCGCTATCTCGAGCGCGGTCAGGTGTTTGATTTGGGCGGTGAGACGGTATTTGCCCTGGGCGGCGGATGGAGCGGTGAAGACGATGCGCTAACTGACGAAGAAAACAGAAGTTTCGCTATCCCAAACGATGACGACAGAAACGAGGCCCTTTCAAATCTTAAAAAGCACGATAATAAAGTAAGTTTTATAATTAGCTTCGAGGCTCCTTCAAAAATCACGGAATTTTTAGAGCTTTCGGAACCCGATCGCAAGCACGCCGGAACCCTTTTGGACGAAATCGATGGAAAAGCGGATTTTAAACGTTGGTTCTTCGGTCGGCATCACCTTAACAAAATTATAACCGCAAAATATTTTGCGGTGTATACCAAGCCTGTCAGGTGCGATATTGACATTGGACTTTCGGCGTTAACAACTATTAAAAACACGAAAAGCATTACATAATTTATGAAAGGAAACTAAAACAATGGCGGAATTTAAATATGAAATCGTAAAGGAATTGGGAGTTATTTCTGAAAACGCTAAAGGGTGGACTACCGAGCTAAACATGGTTAGCTGGAACGACAACACACCAAAATTCGATGTCCGTCCGTGGTCGCCGGGGCATGAAAGGATGGGAAAGGGAATTTCTCTAACTGAGGACGAATTAACAAATTTGGTAAAATTATTTAATTCGCGTAACGAAGAAGATAGTTTTGAGTAATATTTAAAACATTTTGAAATAATTTTGTCTTTTATTGCTTGCGTTTTAAAATTATTTGTGGTATAATGTCAGCATGGTTTGAGTTTTAGTTAAAGACTATAATTTAACTTGAAATTTAGTAAATTAAAAGTTAAACTAGGATTACGCTGTTTGTGAGCAGCGCCTTCAACTCGCACGTTGCGGACCACCTTTAACTTAAAGAATACCAAGTGTTTTTTAAGTTAAAGGACTACACTTTTAAAAGAGAGGTATGCAAAATGAAAAACGGCGCTTTTAAAAAAATGCTGTCATTGCTTTTAACGACAGCTATTGTTATCACTCTTCTCCCTACGGCAATTTCTGCCGCTGACGCCACTGTTGCTATATCAGACGCGAAAGATTCGCCCGGCAAAACAGTTAAACTCCAAGTAACTATTGATCCTAATCCTACATTAGCGGATGCAATAATATGGTTTGATATACCTGAAGAGTTAAAATTGGTGAATTTTGACGGTACTGGAGGTATGATGATCGACTCCAGTACTGATATAAACGAGGGAAAGCTAATGCTTCGCGAGGTTGCTTTACCCATTGAAGAAGATGAAAACGCCGACCCGTCCGGAACAGATTTTCCGGGTTGGAAAGAGCCGTTGCTCACCACGTTAGAAATCTTTATCCCCAACAATACCCCAAGCGGAAATTACAGTATTGGCATTATTCCGTTTGACGATGTCAGCAGCGCTTCGGGAATCGGATCAAGTTTCTCATATGTAACGCAATCCGGGGACACGGAAGTCATAAAATCGCTTGAAAATGTTACATATGAAAGTGGCACGGTAACCGTTGTAAAATATAACGACTTAACCCTGACCTATTTCTCCAATGTTCCCGGAGTCACTCCTCCCGCTGCTGATTCCGCAAATATTGAAGAGGGTAAAAGCCACCAATTTACGGTTAAAGGCGCTGACGGGATGCTAAACGAGGGTTACACCTTTAAGGGTTGGGCGACAAGCTCTGGCGCAATCACACCAGAGTATGAGCCTGGAGAAACTTATGAAACCGCTGTTAGCGCAAAACTTTATGCCGTTTGGGAAAAATATGCATTTACAGCGCCGACTTCAGTTTTCTTTGACGCTAAAAAAACGTCAAGCGGCGGTTACAGTCTGCCCGACCCGAAAAACATTACCGTTAAAAATATCGGGAACAGATATATAGGAGATTTTTCGATTAGCGCTATATCAGGTAGCTCCGGGTTATTTAATATTTCTCCTAGCACTTTTTCGTTAGATGCCGGCTTAGAAAGTTTAGTTGAAGTCTCTCTCTCAGAAGCGGCTAAAAGCCTTTCAAGCGGTATTTATGCCGCAGTGTATGGGATTTCTAGCCAATCTCAGGAAATTTCTAAGGAAATAACTTTTAGTTTTGAAGTTCATGATTTCGGAGTGGAATTATTCACCTTGACAGTAAATAACGGCATAGGAGCCCGCGATGATGTGGAGCCCGGCACTGAAGTTAGTATTGCGGCGAACGAAGCGGAAGAAGGTCAGGAATTTGATGTCTGGATGTTCACCTTGTCCGACAATCCCTATACTCCTTTATTTGTGAGCGGCAGCATAAACAGCGGCGAAGTCAGTTTTAAAATGCCTGAAGGCAATGTTACGGCTACGGCGACATATAAAAATTATTATTCCGTTACCGTTAACGGCAGCGGCACTGTCGGTTCCAAGCAAAAAGTATATCCTGGTGAAACTGTTGAGATCTCAGCTCCTTATGAAATTACCGGCGAAGTGTTTGATAAGTGGGAATTCACCACGTCAAGCTCATCATACACACCTGAATTTGAAGATGGCAATATAACCGCAAACTCAGTGAGCTTTAAAATGCCTGAAGACAATGTTACGGCTACGGCAAAATATAAAAAATACTATTCTGTAATCGTTAACAACGGCTCAGCGATCATTAACGGCGGCTCAGGTTCCTCGGGAAAAGTATTTCAGGATGATTCAGTCACTATTACAGCCGACGTAAGGCCAAGCGAGAAATTCAACAAGTGGACGTTCACCTCGTCAGGCGGCAATTATACTCCTACATTTTTGAGCGGCAGTGAAACTAGCAGCAGCGGAGCAACATTTAACATGCCCGGTTGGGATGTTACTATTACGGCAACATATAATCCCGATGCGCCGGATCATCCATTTAGCCGAGGCGACGTCAACCGTGACGGAGAAATCGGTAACGCCGACGCTTTGTGGCTCAAGCGCTATCTGCTTGAATTACCCGGATATACGGAATTCAGAGAAGAAATGGATATGAACGACAACGGAGAAATCGGTAACGACGATGCTCTTTGGTTGGTTCGACATCTTCTCGAATTACCCGGATATTTAGTTATTATGCCTTGGTAAGGAATAATATTGTTTTAGTTTAAGTTAAAAGCCCCGTCGAATTTCGCGGCGGGGCTTGCGTTTTTTCAAAGTTTGTGTTATACTGTAATCAGAGCGTGTTCACAAAAATAAAGACGTCTATATTTTTGCGTATTTTTCGACATGCCGCGTTAATTTTTCCTTTGATATCAATGGATATTCGTGTCAAAATTGTCTCGTCTGACGAAAAATACGCAGAAAATCTGAATATTTCTGTTTTTGTGAACACGCTCTATATTAAATTAACTTGAAAATGAACAAAAATAATTTTTGCAAAACAGCATGATATTTTGCAGTAAATCCGCTTGTATAGATTAACTGCAACTTTAGTGTTATTATTATTGGTATTTTCTAAGTTAATTAACGATAATACTTACCTCTGACAGAAAACCTATTCAAAAAAAAGTTTAGTTTATGGTTTTTGATGCGTATGTTTATCAAGGTTTTCAGATTGGAGATCAGTATAAATCGGCGGACTGCCGTAATTTATTACTTACTAAGGAGTGTTGTTATGCCTAGTATTACCACGGACATGTTGTTTTTGCTTGCCCCGTTCGGGGCGGTCATTGCCTTGCTTTTCGCTTTATTTCAGGCAAAAAAGGTTCTGAAATATTCAGAGGGCAATGAATTGATGAAAAAAATTGCGGACTCGGTGCGAAAAGGGGCTAACGCCTATCTAAAACGGCAATATGCCGGTGTTACAATCTTTTTTGTAGCTATGTTTTTGATTTTGGGGGCTATGGCTGCTTTTGGGCTGCTCACTCCGTTTGTTCCATTCGCATTTATTACCGGCGGTTTTTTTTCGGGCTTGTCGGGCTTTATCGGCATGAAAATTGCCACCGCCGCAAACTCTCGCACTGCGCAGGCTTCTTCAGAGGGATTGAACAAGGGGCTTCGTGTGGCGTTTTCTTCAGGTGCGGTTATGGGATTTGTTGTGGTTGGCCTTGGTCTTTTAGACCTCTCGATTTGGTTTTTTTTGCTTAAATACATTTTTTATGTCGGTATGCCGGAAAATGACCAAATTCAGGCTATTTCTTCAGCAATGCTTACGTTTGGCATGGGAGCATCAAGTATGGCTTTGTTTGCCAGAGTTGGAGGAGGCATATTCACTAAGGCCGCCGATGTTGGCGCGGATTTAGTTGGAAAAGTTGAGGCGGGTATTCCGGAGGATGATCCGCGCAATCCGGCGGTCATCGCCGATAATGTGGGAGATAACGTGGGTGATGTGGCCGGAATGGGAGCCGACCTTTATGAATCTTACGTTGGTTCGATAGTTGCGACTATCGCGCTTGCGGTCTCTGCGGGCTATGGATTTAAGGGTGCGGCGGTACCTATGGTTATGGCCGCGATAGGCACTATAGCCTCGGTAATTGGAACGTTTTTTGTGAAAACAAAGGAAAATACCGAACAGAAATCTTTGCTTGCGGCGCTTCGTAAAGGAACATATGTTTCGTCGGGCTTAATTGTTTTGGCGGCGTTCCCTATAGTATATTTTTTGCTTGGAAAAGAAAATATAGGCATCTACTGGGCGGTTATTTCCGGTCTTTTAGCCGGTGTTCTGATAGGCTTTTTTACAGAGTATTACACCGCCGACAACTATAGTCCGACCAAAAAATTATCAGAAACAAGCTTGACAGGGCCGGCTACGATTATTATCGGCGGGTTGTCCCTTGGAATGCTTTCCACGGCAATACCGGTAATTATTGTGGGAGTTTCGGTTATGGTCAGCTTTTTCTGTTCCGGCGGCGGATTGGACTTTGCGAAGGGACTTTATGGTGTTGGAATTTCTGCGGTAGGTATGCTTTCTACGCTCGGCATTACGCTTGCTACTGATGCTTACGGACCCGTGGCTGACAATGCGGGAGGAATCGCGGAAATGGCGGGATTGCCGGATGAAGTGCGTAAACGCACAGACGCTTTGGATTCGCTTGGCAATACTACCGCGGCGACCGGCAAGGGATTCGCTATTGGTTCGGCAGCGCTGACCGCACTGGCGCTGATAGTCGCTTATATTGATGAAATTAAAATTATAGTTGACAAACTGGGAATGGAATTAAAAGATTTCTTAAATCTTGAGCTGACTAATCCATCGACGTTGATTGGATTGTTTATCGGTGCTATGCTTCCTTTCTTGTTCTCTTCGATGACTATGAACGCGGTGGGACGCGCCGCTCAGAGCATTGTGGTTGAAGTTCGCCGCCAGTTCAAGGAAATAAAGGGACTTATGGAAGGCAAAGCAGAGCCTGACTATGCTAAATGTGTTGATTTATGTACGCGGGGCGCTCAAAAAGAGATGATAATGCCCGCGCTGACTGCCATTGCAGCGCCAATTGTTGTCGGGATATTCCTTGGTGTTAGCGGAGTCGTCGGAATGTTGGCAGGAGCCACCGCTACCGGCTTTGTGCTAGCTATTATGATGGCTAACGCCGGCGGTTCTTGGGATAATGCCAAAAAATATATAGAGGCCGGGAATCACGGAGGTAAAGGCTCTGAACCGCATAAAGCGGCGGTAGTAGGAGACACGGTAGGCGATCCGTTTAAAGATACTTCTGGCCCGTCTATTAATATACTGATAAAATTATTGAGTATGGTTTCAATAGTGTTTGCGGGATTGATAATCGCAATTTGGAAGGTGCTAGTGTAATTATTAAACTTCGCAGACAAACAGCTCTGATTAACGATTTACACCAACCAGATAGAGTATAAAGGTAAAAATCCTTTTTTTAAGGATTCACTTTTGAAATCTCGTCAAGCCGATAGGTGCGAGTTGTGCGGTGTTGCCTTAACTTAAATTTGTTATATATTCAACTTGACAAAATGCCATTAAATGTAGTATAATATGTTGACGACTTAAGGAACCCATGAGGGAGTAGTTTGCGCAGGGATCGGCGTGTCAAGCCGGCACACTAGTTGCAGTGTTCCGGCTTGTACTTAATAAACGAGACTCATGTATAGCAAAAACTATACATGAGTCTTTATTTTTTGCTAATCATAAACAACGAACTTAAAATTTTATTTTTTTGTTTTTAAATAAATATTATATCATTTTGATAAAATGTTTGCGTTTTTCAAAATTATATAACCGCGTTCATGTCCCTCTACTCTTATGCGGCGGGTGATTATCTCCCGCTGACGCTTGTTAAGACACTGGAAGCGGCTCGCATTTCGCCACTTTTAGAGGAGAACTCAAATATGGAAGTGAATTTCATATTTACGCAATTTGCTATAATTTCAAAGATAAGTACGGGCTTTTCGACACCCCTGCACCTTCGGGCATAGCTCTGTTTTCATTTGAAATTGGTATAAAATGTTAGCGGGAGGTAATTGATGTACATCATTGGAGTTGCCGGAGGAACCGGAAGCGGGAAGAGCACTTTTTGTAAATTATTGATGAAAAAAATATCGGAATCTGAAATAATCGACGGAGATAAACTTTTGAACGATACTTTGCGGTTTTACAAAAAGGATTTTTCCCGAATGTTTGGTGAAAGGATTCGACTGGACAACCATGGAAGAATAAATCTTAATTTTTTTACAAAAAACCCTGCGCGGATCAAAGAAACCGTAGCTATAGCAAAGGGTTATTTGTTTGGGAACTCATATCGCGCAGACTCTTTGGATAATGAAGGCGCGAAAGAGAGTTTACACGCCCGCTTAACATCCGCTATGGAGATGACAAGAGATTATATGAGCGAAAGCTTAGATTGCATGATAAATAACATGTCAGAAAAAAAGATGATCGTTATAATTGATTGGGCAAATTTGCCCGTTTTAGATATTTGGAAAAAATGTGATATAAAAATAGTTGTTTCCGCTGATAATGCTCAAAGGTTGATACGGCTTAAAAATAGGAGAAAAGGAAGAGATTTTACGGAAAAAGAGCTATTGAATTTAATAGAAAACGCCATATTGCCGTATGATGAGATTGATTATGACGTATGGATAAAAAACGACAGGATTGAAGCGCTTGATAAAGCGGCAAACGAAATAAGGGAAACAGTTTGTCAAGAGCGTTTATAGTTCAAACATCTGCGGCGGAGCCGCTTTCAGCGTTTTAACAAGCGTCGGCGGGGGATAATCACTCGCCGCATAAGAGGAAGGGAACATGAACGTGGTTATAGTTAATTTAATATAGCTGGTCATTTTAAAAATGCTAAATACGTTTTTAAGACACGACATGTGACGCGTGCCGCCGAAGTCGGCCTTGCCTTGCTGCGTATTTGCCGACTATGGAGACATCCTTCGTTTTGCGCGATTGTATAGCAGTTTGACTTGTGATAATAAAAAGTCAAACTGCTATATTGTTAATTTTTTTATAAAAAATCTCTTGATTATCCCGCCAAAAATTGGTATACTATTATTGTATATATTTTTTGGTGGTTAGTCTGTATGAAAATTAAATTACGCGCGCGCGTATCTGAGAAATTTCAGCTTTTCGCGGCGCTTGATATTTCTGATTATGAGTATATTATCGCACCTATTAAGCTTTTAAGCAAGGATATTCCGGGAAAGGCTCGAATAATAGCGGATCCTCCGGTCTTTTTGGGCGGAATGGAGAAGAACGCTTTTGAGAGACTGAAAGAATTAAAAAAGCAAGGCTTTGGAAGGATATATGCTCATACCCCGGCACATGTAGCGCTAGCAAATAAAGCAGAGATGATATCGCATGGTTCGTTCAGATTAAACATTACCAACAGCCTTTCACTTTTAGAATATGAAAAAATGGGGGTATCCGATATTGTTTGCCCTATAGAATTAAATATAAAAAAAGCAAGAAAGCTGAAGAGGCATGTTCCTCTTGGGGTGTTTGCTTATGGCAGGGTTCCGCTGATGGTAACACGCCGCTGTCCGGTGAGTGGCGAAGCGGTTTGTGAAAAGGGAAATTCAGGCTGTACGCTTGTTGATCGTAAAGGAAACAGTTTATTATTGACTTGTGATGGTATTTGCGCCGAGATTTTAAATCCCGATATTTTGTGGTTGGGCGATAAAATTGACTCGTTTGATGGCTTTGACTTTATGATTTTAAGCTTTACAGATGAAAGTGAAATTAAAAAGATCACCGAAAGTTATAAAAAAAACGCTTCGGTAGATGGTAAGTTCACTAGAGGTCTTTATTTCAGGAGTGTGGAATAATTTGGATAACGAAATGATCATAAACATAAAAAAGCTATCAGAAAAAGCAAAACTTCCGGTTTTTGCTACGGATGGCAGTGCGGGGGCTGATTTATACGCTTGTATTGACGCGCCGCTGAGCCTTTTACCTGGCGGTCGGGAATTAGTGCCCACCGGGCTTGCGGTTGAGATACCGAAAGGGCATGGCGGATTTGTGTTTCCGCGGAGTTCACTAGCGTCGAAATATGGAGTTTCGCTTTCAAATTGCGTTGGCGTTATAGACAATGATTATCGCGGGGAAGTCAAAATAGCTGTAATTAACCACTCTGATATTGAATATGTCGTTTTGCCGGGAGACCGGATAGCGCAGTTGGTTATATTACCCTTTATAAAGGCCGATTATCGTGAATCCTCAACAATAGTGAAAACTGAGAGGAAAGGCGGATTTGGTTCGACGGGGAGATAATATACTTCCTGCGAAATTACGCTGTGCCGTTATGTCGGCAAAATTTACGTAATACGGAGTTTATTTTTGCTTAAATATCAACAGATATTCGCACAAAATTGCCTTTTTGGGCGAAAATTTTACTCGCCAACCCATAGCATTTTCATTACGCAAGAAGTCTAATAAATATTTAAGGCAACATCGCACAACTCACGCTTAACGGCTTGACGCACAAATCACTTGCGTATTTCTCGCTAAACTTCGTTAATTTTTCCTTAAATATCAACGGATATTCGCGACAGAATTGCCTAGTTTTGCGAAAAATCCGACCGCGTGCTTTGCACGCCAGAGCTGCGCGGCATTGCCTTAATAAAAATCAGCAAAATAAGCAGAAGGATGAGGTAGGTTAATGTTTTCAAAAGACATAGGAATCGATTTGGGCACGGCAAACACTCTTGTATATATGAGGGGTAAAGGGATAATAATTCGCGAACCGAGCGTTGTGGCGGTTGACGTTAAATATGACCGCGTGCGCTATGTGGGGCATGAGGCCAAAGAAGTCATCGGACGAACACCAGGGTCGATAGTTGCGGTACGTCCGCTTAAAGATGGCGTTATTGCGGATTTTGATATGACAACAAGTATGCTTCAGGCTTTTATCAAAAAGGCGATGAAAGGAAGCGCCTTTTCTAAGCCCCGTGTAATTATCTGCATACCGTCGGGGGTAACGGCGGTGGAGCGCCGCGCTGTAAAAGAGGCAACTCAAAACGCCCGCGCAAAACGGGTCTCTATAATTGAAGAACCTATGGCGGCGGCTATAGGAGCGGGGTTACCGGTAGCCGAGCCCACAGGAAGCATGATTGTTGATATCGGCGGCGGCACTAGCGAGGTGGCGGTAATTTCCCTGGGAGGCATTGTTACCTCGCGTTCTGTAAGGGTGGCCGGAGATGAGTTTGATCTTTCAATAATTAATTATATAAAGAAAAAATACAATCTCCTTATTGGTGAGCGTACCGCAGAAAACGTTAAAACCGGGATAGGCTCTGCCTATCCCTCGGCAGAGAATGAACCGGTTATGGACATTAAAGGGCGGAATCTTTTAAATGGGCTACCCGAGAATATAACAATAACTAGCGAGGAGATACGCGAGGCCCTTTCGGAACCAATTGAGCATGTCATCGACGCGATAAAAACCACTCTTGAAAAAACCCCGCCTGAGCTTGCCTCTGATATAATTGACACCGGCATAATGCTGGCCGGAGGCGGAGCTCTTCTTAAGGGGTTAGACATGCTTATACATGCGGAAACCGGGATGCCCGTTAAAATCGCTGAGCATCCGCTTGACTGCGTCGCTGAGGGAACAGGAATAGTGCTTGAGAATATTGATAAATTAATTGATGTGCTTAATGATGAGGATTCAAAATATTAGGTCATGTTCGATAATAGGCAACATGTCAATTGACTGAGAATTTTACGATATATTTCGTTAATTTTTTCTAGTCACATTGACTATTCCGAACACGCACTAGTTAGGAGTTTTTATAACCGCGTTCATACCTCCCGCCTCTTAGGCGGCGGAGTCCATGATAACTATGTTAGCGGAGGGAGATTGACAATCATCCGCAAGCGGCTCCGCCGCAAATGCTTGAAACATAATTAATAAGTTAGGAGCAGGAAGTTTAGTGTTTGGGGTAATGAGAGGTTATAATTAGCCACTTTTAATTTCTCGATCCAATAATAAATAACTTGAAAACAGCGCAAAGTAATTTTTTAAAATCGCATGGCGTTTGCATCATAATTTCGGATATTTTTTAAGTTGTTTAACTATGATTCCTTACTAAAGACGTGAAAGATTTTTTTAAAAGCTGGAAATTTAAGATAATTGTCAGTATTTTTTTTATGCTTATTGGATTTTTGGTTTACGCTGTAATTTATGGCGGTTTGTCGTCTGGTCCGGAGGTGGTTCTTAAATCTATCACCCAGCCCTTTTCTAGCGTTGCTAACAATGTGACCGATTGGGTTGAAAATCAGATAGACATGCTGATAAATGCCGATAAGTATAAAGAGGAAAACGAGTTGCTTAAAAAGCAGCTGTCTGATATGTATGGGCAAGTAAAGGATGTTGACGACCTGCGAGAGGAAAACGACCAGCTTAGAAAAATAATTGATATAAAACAGGATAACAAAGACTTTAAACTAGCACCGCCGTGTAATATTATACTTCGTAATGCATCAGATGTATTTAAAGGATTCACTGTTGATAGGGGATTGAATGACGGCATTAAAATAGGAGACCCGGTGCTGACCGATATAGGCTTGGTGGGGACGGTCACCGATGTTACCCCGGCTTTTTCAGAGGTTACCACCATACTTTCCACGGGAGTGCATATCGGCGTTACAACCGTGTCTGGGAATATTGGTGGAATTATTGAAAACAATCTTATACAGGCCGAAGACCAAAAATGCCTTATGAGCTATATTGAAAAAAACAGCGGTATTAAAGTGGGGGACGTTGTAATGACTTCGGGTGGAAGCGTATTTCCGGCGGGGATTATTGTGGGAGAAATAGTTGAGATATATGACGACAGCAACGGACTGTCTCTCCATGCGGTTATAAAACCATCGGTAGATTTAACCGGCATTACAGACTGTTTTGTAATTACATCGTTTTATGGTCAGGGGGTTGCGCTTGAGGAATGAAGTTTAATATTACTTCAACGACATATCTTAACCGGCGGCAAAAGCTTCAGGTTTTCGCTAAATGGTTTTTATATTCACTTTCTCTTATAATTGTTTTTATGATAATGACATCCGGGATTTTTGAAAGTTGGCAGCCTTTTTTGATGTTGCCGTTGGCCACGGCGATCGCCATGCATGAGGGAGAGCTGAATTCATCGATTTTTGCCACTTTTTGCGGTTTGCTTATGGATATTGCAACAGGCAAATTTTTTGGGTTTTCGGCAATTATAATGCTTCCGGCGGCGATGTTGACGACTCTTCTTGCGCGCAACCTTATAAGATCCAATATAATAAATCATTTGTGGTTGACTGCGGCGGCTTGTCTTGCTTTAGGCGGTATGCAATTTCTTTTTGAATACATTATATGGGATTATGACGGTCAGGAGTTAATTTTTAAACAGTATATATTTCCGTCATACGCTTCGCCTGTTTTGCTTGCTCCGCTGTTTTTTTTACTTATAAAATGGATATCTGCCACTTTTATGGCCAATGAAAAAAATGTAAACAGAGACACGACGGAAAAGGAAGAAAGCGGTCATGATAAATAAGGACGTTATTAAAAAGGCAAACAATATTTTGAGACTGACTATTATTGTTTTAATTATGACACTGGTCAGTTTTTTAGCTGTTACAAGGCTTGCTAAGATACAAATCGTTGATGGGGAGATGTATCTTAGCCAAACAAGGAAAAGCTATACCGCGCAACAGGCGATTCAAGCTGCGCGCGGACAAATTGTGGATAAAAACGGAAAGCTTTTGAACACTAATGAAGTGGTGTATAAAGTTATAGTGCAGAAGGCGTTTTTTACAAAAGGCGAGGAAAATAAAATAATTTCGCGCATTATAAAAATCCTTCAAAGAAATAACGAGGAATGGATAGATACTATGCCGGTGACTTTAACGGCTCCATATCGGTTTATGGACGTGGGGGAAGCAGAGCTAGATAAGCTTAAGGAAAATCTGACGCTAAACGTTGACGCGACTGCTGAAAATTGCATAAGCAAGCTGGTGAACGATTATAAAATCGACGAGAGCTTTTCGCCTGAAATGACAAGGTATATAGCCGGTATACGATATGAAATGCAAATACGTGATTTTTCGCAAAACAACCGCTATACTTTTGCTGATGACATATCATTAAAAACCGTGACCGAGTTAAAAGAATATTCTTCTGCGTTGGGCGGAATTGATATAATTGAAGAGCCGATGCGTGTGTATTATGAAGGAAATATGGCGGCACATATCCGCGGAGCTATCGGGTCTATATCTGCAGGGCAGTATGATGAATTAAAAGAAAAAGGATATAGCCTTAATGATACGTTAGGTCAAACCGGTATCGAAAAGGCAATGGAAAGTGTTTTGCGAGGCGAAAATGGGGTCAGAACCATAACAAGAGATCAGAATGGCAGGGCCATTTCAGATGAAATCACAACCGGCGTAAAAACCGGAAACAGCATTAAGCTGACCATTGAATCTAAATTTCAGAATGATTTGCAGGAAATACTAAAAAATCATGTAAACTGGCTTCATAATATAAATTTGACTGAGGAGACTCCGGCATGGCGCAGAGGGCAAAACACCCAAGGAGTTTCGGTGGTAGTGTTGGATGTTAAGACCGGAGCGGTTCTTGGAATGGCAAACTATCCCACCTATGACTTAAACGACTATATTGATAATTATGGAAAGGTTTTGAACGAACCTCTCAACCCGCTTTTCAATCGGGCTACTATGGGGCTTTATCGTCCGGGATCAACATTTAAGCCTATAGTTGGCGCTTCCGGTCTGTATAAAAATGTTATTGATAAATATTCCACCGTGCTTTGCACGGGGCGTTATACCTATTTTACCTCATATCAGCCGGGATGTACCGGGGTTCATGGAAACATATCGATTGAATATGCGCTTCGCATGTCCTGCAACTGCTTTTTTTATGATGTCGGCCGAAAGACGGGCATAGACGGTTTTGCGAATACCGCCGAAAATTTTGGAGTCGGTACTAATTTAGGGCTTGAGATTGATAACGGAGGAGCTTCAGGGCGTATGACCACTCCTGAGGTTTATAATCAGATAGTCGAAAAAGAGTTCACGGCAGGAGATACTATACAGGCGGCAATAGGACAGTCAGAAACCTTAGTGACTCCGCTCCACCTAGCAGTTCAGGCCATGGCTTTCGCAAACAATGGAGTGAGATATAAGCCATATTTGGTAGATTCGATTTGGAATTATGACTTTTCTCAGCTGATATATGAAACTCAACCGGAAATAGCAGCTGAGTTTTATCAGGACCGAACTGATATTTTTGAGACAATACGCGCAGGAATGATATCGGTGTCTGAAATGGTTTATTGGCCGCCGGGCAATCCCGCGCTTTGGTGTTATGATTATCTGCCGGATCAAGTCGCAACTAAAACCGGCACACCGCAAGTGTCGCTGAATGTTTATAACTCGACCGTAATGGGATATTATCCTGCGCACGATCCGCAGATATCTTTCGGTGTGGTAGCTGAAAACAGCGATTGGTCGCGATATATCATACGCAATATAATAGACGCGTATTTTTATGACGCGTACGAGCCGGATATGAGTGAAGACGGAGTAGTGCTGCGACCGTGGAAGCGTTGGTCTGCGGAAAAGATTGATAGACTTTTGTGATGATATGAGTTTGTTAATTTAACGCTTGTTTTTGGTGAAATTGTGAATTTCTCTTGATTTTTGCAAATAAATATGTTATACTATACAAAGAGTTAATTTAAAATAGAACTAATAATAAAATGCGATAGGCCCGAGATGGGATGGAAAGGTGTATATATGAATATAGCGTTAATCGCTCACGATGCGAAAAAAGAGCTTATGGTTCAATTTTGCATTGCGTATTGCGGTGTGTTATCGCGGTATAATATTTGTGCTACGGGCACGACCGGCAAGCTTGTTTCGGAAGCAACCGGACTTCAGATACAGCGTTATTTAAGCGGAGGACAAGGAGGGGCGCAGCAAATAGTGGCGCGCATATCCTGTAATGAAATAGACGTGTTATTTTTCTTTCGTGATCCTATAAGCGCAAAGTCTACGGAACCGGACGAGATAAATATATTAAGAGTTAGTGATGTTCACAATATACCGGTGGCTACTAACATCGCTACCGGAGAAGCTCTGATTCATGCGCTTGAGCGCGGAGATCTAGATTGGCGCGAGATAATGAGGTCTTAACCATGCTGATAAATCAGGCTGTATAGTAATTTAACTTGAAAACAGAGCCAATAATTCCGTAAAACCACTTATATCCAAGCTTTTATGTCATTTTTCGGTTGTTTTCTGAAGTTAATTAGCAACTATAAGCCATTAAAAAGGGGAGAAATCTCCCCTGTTTTTAATTAAAATAGTTAAGGCGACACCGCACAACTCACGCTTAACTGCTTGACGCACAAATCACTTGCGTATTTATCGCCAAACTTCGTTAATTTTGCCTTAAATATCAACGGATATTCGCGGCAAAATTGCCTAGTTTGACAAAAAATCCGACTGCGTGCTTTGAACGCCAGATCTGTGCGGCATTGCCTTAATAATCAGTTATTTTTGGAGGATCAAATGGCATTAATTGCAAAAGCCCCAAAAGGCACCGAGGATAAACTGCCTTTTGAGATTCATAAATGGCATGCGGTAGAGAAGATAATAACCGACATAGCGGCGCGTTATGGATTAAAAGAGATACGCACTCCGACCTTTGAGCATACTAAGCTTTTTCAGCGTGGGGTCGGGGGTACTACTGACATCGTACAAAAAGAAATGTATACTTTTAAAGATAAAAAAGGACGAAGTATAACTTTAAAACCTGAAGGCACTGCGGGAGCGGTGAGGGCGGCTATTGAACATGGCCTGATAAATGCGGCGCTTCCGCAAAAGCTTTATTATTTTACGAATTGCTTTCGATATGAGGCTCCGCAAAGCGGTAGGCTTCGCGAGTTCAGTCAGTTTGGGGCTGAGGTTTTGGGGGCTGATACGCCGTATTGCGACGCCGAATTGATACTATTCGGCGATGATATAATAAAAAGCTTGGGAGTTAAGTCAGAGTTGCAGATTAATAGTATTGGCTGCCCTAAGTGCCGTAAGGGTTATTTAAAAGTATTAAAGGACTATTTCAGTGATAAGAAGGAATATTTGTGCCAAGTCTGCCTTGTTAGATTAGAGCGCAACCCAATGAGACTGCTAGACTGTAAGAATGAAGACTGTGGAAAGTTTTTGAAAAGCGTGCCTGTTATTTCCGATTATTTGTGTAATGATTGTAAAGAAAACTTTGACAATGTGAAGTTTTTTCTGTCCGAATTCGGAGTAAAATATACGATTAACTATCGTTTGGTTCGTGGATTGGACTATTACACCAATACGGTTTTTGAATTTGTGTCGAAAAATATTGGGGCGCAGAGCGCCCTTTGCGCCGGAGGGCGCTATAACGGGTTAGTTTTGGAATTAGGCGGCCCGAATGTGCCGGGAATAGGATTCGCGATGGGTTTGGAACGGATGATATTGGCAATCGGCGCTGAAGACTTTTATTTTGATCAGGATAAAAATTGCGATATTTATATTGCCGGGATGGATAGGCAAAGCTTTTTGTATGCCG
>JAISVH010000100.1 GCA_031271685.1 Eubacterium sp.
ACCATTAAGCCATTGGCAGACAGAGTTGTTATCAAAATGCTTGAGACAGAAGAGGTAACAAAGGGAGGAATAATACTTCCCGGCGCGGCAAAAGAAAAGCCACAAGTCGCAGAAATCACAGCGGTTGGTCCCGGCGGCGTTGTTGACGGAAAAGAAATAAAAATGGAAGTAAAAGTTGGAGATAAGGTACTTATCAGTAAATATGCCGGTACCGAAGTAAAAATTGACGGTCAGGAATATACCATTCTCCGTCAATCAGACATTTTAGCTGTTGTAGAATAAAATTAAGGAGAAAATAATATGGCAAAACAGATAATTTACAGCGAAGAAGCAAGAAAAGCTTTGCAGTCAGGTATTGACAAATTGACCGATACCGTAAAAATAACATTGGGACCGAAAGGCAGAAATGTGGTACTCGACAAAAAATTCGGAGCGCCGCTTATTACTAATGACGGAGTAACCATAGCGAAAGAAATCGAACTTGAAGACGCGTTTGAAAATATGGGAGCACAGCTTGTAAAAGAGGTTTCCACCAAAACTAACGACGCAGCGGGCGACGGCACCACCACCGCTACCCTTTTAGCTCAGGCTATCGTGCGCGAGGGAATGAAGAATATAGCTGCGGGCGCTAACCCGATGATAGTTAAAAAAGGCATTCAAAAAGCGGTTGACTTAACCGTTGAAGAAATTAAAAAGAATTCTCAAGAAATTCACGGCAGCGAAGATATTGCCAGAGTGGCCACCGTTTCTTCCGGTGAAGAAGAAATCGGAAAACTTATTGCCGAGGCAATGGAAAAAGTAACCAGTAATGGAGTTATTACAATTGAAGAAAGCAAAACCGCAGAAACATATACCGATGTAGTTGAAGGTATGCAGTTTGACCGCGGTTACGTTACACCTTATTTGGCCACCAACCCCGAAAAGATGACCGCAGAACTTGAAGACCCTTATATTCTTATTACCGACAAAAAGATTTCATCAATTCAGGATATTCTTTCAATAGTTGAGCAAATCGCCCAAAGCGGAAAAAAACTTTTGATTATCGCCGAGGACATTGAAGGTGATGCACTTACCACTTTGATACTAAACAAGCTTCGCGGAACTTTCGTTTGCGTTGCCGTAAAAGCTCCCGGGTTTGGGGACAGAAGAAAAGAAATGCTTCAAGATATTGCCATACTTACAGGGGGCCAGGTCATAACCGACGAACTAGGACTCGATCTTAAAGAAGCCACCCTTGAACAGCTAGGGCACGCGAAGCAGGTCAAGGTCAGCAAAGAAGACACTATTATTGTTGACGGCGCCGGAGACAATAATGCAATAAAAGACAGAGTAGCGCAAATCAAACGGGCAATTGAGGACACAACAAGCGAATTTGACAAAGAAAAACTTCAGGAGCGTTTAGCAAAGCTTGCCGGCGGTGTTGCGGTGATTAAAGTAGGAGCCGCCACCGAAGTCGAAATGAAAGAAAAAAAGCTCCGCATAGAAGATGCCCTTGCCGCAACCAAAGCGGGTCTTGAAGAAGGCATCATAGCGGGCGGCGGCACTGCCTTGATAAACGCCATGCCTGAAATTGAAAAATTGATCGATTCTCTTGACGGCGATTTAAAAACAGGTGCAAAAATAGTATTGCGCGCCCTTGAAGAACCCATACGTCAAATCGCCGTAAACGCCGGACTTGAAGGTTCAATCATTATAGACACAATCAGAAAAAGCGGCAAAGTCGGTTACGGTTTTGATATAATGAAAGAAGAATATGTCGACATGATTGACGCAGGCATCGTAGACCCTGCTAAGGTTACTCGTTCCGCGCTTCAAAACGCGGCTTCAATTGCGGCAATGGTTATCACTACAGAAAGTCTCGTTGCGGATAAACCCGAAGAAAACCCGGCCCCGGCAATGAACCCCGCCGCAATGGGAGGAATGTATTAAATAACCGGATTAGAAGAAGGGGCTTTTTTAAAGCCCCTTCGGTTTGTCAAAAAAACTTTTTAACTCCTAATTAACTATAACGCTTGTTAAAACATCTGAAGCGGCTCCGCCGCAGGTGTTTGAATATTTTATTGACAAACTGAATGGCCTTTTTTATTTCTTGACTTTTTAAGCAAATAGTGCTATTATTTTTAATATGGTTTACGAAAATATGCAATAATTATTGAGGTGGCGAATGTGAAATACGAATCTCTTATCTCCGAAGGTTTTTCCGGTGTTATATCGTTTTTGAGCAATGGTGTGGCGGAAATTAAAAGCGCCTATGGATATGCCGATTTACCAAATCGGCGAGAAAATACGATAGACACCAAATTTGCCACAGCAACGGCCGGCAAAAGCTTTATAGCCTGCGCGATTATGAGACTTATCGAACAGGGGCGGCTTCGGCTTAATTCACAGATTGGGAATATTATTGACGTTCATCTCGGAAAAATCGATCGAAGCGTTACAATAAAGGAACTGCTGACCCACACATCCGGTATCCCGGATTACTTTTATGAAACCGCACTTGGGAATTATGCGGAGTTATTCCGCGACTATCCAAGCTATAGGGTGCGCAAGCCTAAAGATCTGCTGCCTATATTTATAAATAAACCTATGACCTATGACGGTTATGGCCGATTTTCTTATATAAATTCCGGTTATACTCTATTGGCTATGGCAATCGAGTCAATAACCGGAAAACCGTTTGATGTCTATTTAAAAGAAGAAATATTTGATAAGTGCGAAATGAATGATACCGGTTACTATTCGCTAGATCGGCTTCCGCCCAATACCGCGAACAATTATTTATACGATAGCGCCGCAGATGAATATTACTCTAACATCTACGCCACCGAAGTAAAAGGGACCGGCGCGGGCGGCGCGTTCACCACAGCCAACGATATGGAAAAATTTTGGATAGGCTTGACTAACAAAAAGTTTTTTAATCTTCTTTCAACATTTGAGGATATGATCATCCCGCAAACCGGAGAAAAATATTATGGATACGGATTTTGGCTGCGCGGTAAAAATCCTGTTATGCAGGGCAGCGAACCGGGCATAAGTTTTATTTCTATTTTTGATATAAATAAAAATAATATTATAACATTAATTAGCAATTATGGAAATAACGTTTGGCATCTGCTAGATGAAATTTTAGAGGACGAGTTTTATTAGAGCGTATTCAAGTAACCACGCTCTAATTTGACTGATTAACAAAGCCGCCCTTTTTTTCAGACGGCTTTATTTTCAAACATCGGCGGCGGAGACGCTTCGGATGCTTTAAGGGGCTCCTCAACGTACGCATTGCGGGCGCTGTTCGCAAACATTAATATTCTCATTTAAAGTTAAACGAGGATAGTCAGCATGAAACCCGCCGCCTAAGGGGCTAGGGACAAGAACTCGGTTATAGCGGTTTGACTTTTTATTGCCTATTAGGCAAAACTCATCATTAAATCCATCCGCGCAGTTTTATAGAGGTTCCTACCCTGTCGATTGCTATCATATATGCGGCATCGCGCATATATACGTTCTTTTCTTTAGCCAATTCGTAAACGCCTCGGAAAGCCTTTACCATTGCGTAGTTTAATTTTTCGAGCACTTCTTCTCGACTCCAAAAGTAATTCATGTTACACTGAACCTGTTCAAAGTAACTGCACGTTACGCCGCCGGCATTAGCCAGAAAATCCGGGATCAGCATAATACCGCGTTCTTGAACCAAACGGTCGCAATCGGGAGTGGTGGGGCCGTT
>JAISVH010000069.1 GCA_031271685.1 Eubacterium sp.
CCTTTTACATCACTATCTACATCAGTCAATGTAAGCGGATCAAGCTTATCAATAATGCTTTTGAGAATGTCCGTATCTTCGATATGTAAAGGCGTAAATATAGTTGTGCCATATAACGCATTTAACTTATCATAAACAATCTTATTAACATGTTCTATTCTTGAATTGGGTTTCAGGCTTTTTATATAATCCCAATGGCACATATAGTCAAATCCAGTGGGTTTTCCAGCCAACTTTTTATTATCTTCGGTTTCGCTAATCAGTTTTAAAAACAGAATATTTGCAAACTCGCCGAATCTCTCAATACCTGCTCGCAGACCAACCCCGCGCAGCATATTATTTGCCTCATCGAATATCTTAATCAATTCTCTACGATCGTATTGAACTTTAGGACTAATGGTATTAACTTCCCATTTAGCAAGAAATTTTATTGCTAAAGCCTCTCTAATAAACTCATCTACATCTTCTCCATTGAGCTTAGGCGTTGTATTTCCCAACGTGTGGAATGATTTGCAAAAAACGCCGTCAGTTGCGTAAACGAGTGGAGCTTCAAGCTGCTTAGCATAAAAAATTCCTTGCTCGAGCGCTGTATTTATGCGCTCACCTTTTTTCTTTGCCTCGATGACGATTAGAGGCTTATCACTTTCTTCTGAATATAATACGTAATCAGGGCGTTTACCGCCTAATTTCTTACGCTCAGCTTCTGTTCGAGGTTGTTCCAGATAGACGTTTTGTTTTTTTCCCTCAAACACCCAGCCTAAATTCTTTAAATTTGTATTTATTAGCAGGCGAGTATTCGCCTCAAGAGGAAGCGTATTCATTTCGTCTCCACCTTACCCTTACCGTTTATTTCTGTGAGCACCACAGTAGCTTTTTCAGTGAGCGAATATTTGTCCCTCTGACTTTTCTGAGTTAGGTAGCCGTTAGATTTGAGTTCTCCTATAATCGCGTTGACTTTAACTTTGCTTATTTGCGAAATATCGGCAATTTCTTGCTGAGAGAGTGTTAATGATGACACAATCTTTCATGCGCATCTGTCGTTTTGCCATGCACATCAGAACACGATATTTATCGTTTCCAAAAAAATCTATATTCACCGAATCAAGTCCCCTCTCTTAGTGGAGAAGCTGTTCCGCTGATGACTGCCAACGCGCGGAGAAAAACTCTTGAGCAAACTTTTTATGCTCGTTCAGGTAAATCGCGTTGTAATTTATCAACCACCCCATAAGACTTATCTTTGCCGGAAAACCGGTAGCTTGCGTATATGCTTGTGGGATGGAACAAAGCGTAATCCGTCCTGACATTTTCAATCATATTATAGCATGAACCAGAATCTTTTACAAGATTTTTATATTTTTTAATTAAAGCTTTTCTGGATTCATCAAGATATTTGTCCACCTCGTTGGTCAGCTCCATAGGTGCAGGCCCATTGGCGGCTGGCATGTTTAAGATGTTCGCCGCACTGTATGCCGATTCAAAATACGCAGTTTAAACCGTGCCGTTATCAACCTTTTCGTTAACTTTCTTCAATTCTAAATTCATGGTATGCTCGTTGTTTAAAAAAGCGTGCTCGCAGTAATTGACCCGCATGTATCCGTTCATAATTTTATTGCCCGTATTTAGTGAGACTATCACCCGGCTGCCTGCTCGCACGCCGGTGTGTCCAAAGCAGCCTTTAACCTTAAGTTCTTCCGTTGGCGAATTATAAAGCCTTAGCAATGATTCGGCCGTAGCCAGGCCGTTTTCATCTTCCTGAAGCTCATGTAAATACAAAAGCTTGCCCCACTCTTCGTCGGTTTGGTCGTCTTTAGCAAAATAAGTCTGAAAGCTCCCTGTTTTTCTGTCGAGATAAAAGGTTTTTACGTTATTGAAGGTATTCTCGTCGATAGAGAGAGAATAGTCAAGCGCGCGCGCATTATCTTCGCTTATAAGGATGTTCAATGCCATATCGTCCGTTTTTTTCAGGCAAATTTTGTCATAATCGGCAAAAAGCTGATATTCTTCGCCTTTGTGTTCCCGCTCCAGAGCCAACGCTGTGTTTATTATATCCCATAGAGTTTTGCTGATTTCCGTTCTACGAGGTATCACATATTGAGTTTCCGCTATATCTCCAGTATTGATAGCCAAATCTCCGCACAGCATTTTAAGCACATCAGACGCGCGCTTATTCTCGTAGATATAATTATTTTTGTTTTTAAAATACCTTAGCAGGTCATAAGCGACTACAGAGCAGAAGCCATCGCCGTCAAAGCGTCTTGAAAATATTCTGCCATAAAACAGTTTTTTCCCGTCGACGTGAAATAAAACGTG
This sequence comes from Eubacterium sp., assembly GCA_031271685.1. Taxonomy (GTDB): domain Bacteria; phylum Bacillota; class Clostridia; order Oscillospirales; family Ruminococcaceae; genus Ruminiclostridium_E. Next base: position 2,311 of record JAISVH010000069.1, read on the forward strand.
ATTTCCCTCGGATATATCTAGCAAATTGTCGGCAAACGCCGAGAATAAAAGTTTTGCCGGAGCGTTGATTTTGCTAATAAGAGTCACGCCTTCTTTAATGGCGGGAGAAAAGATTTTCCCAGATTTATTCTCAATAAGCAATTGGATTTTCATAATGAGGTTCTCCTTAAAAATATAATTTTGTATAAAAAATACAGCTTGTCGTTTTCGCGGCAGGCTGTATTATATAGCAGTTTGACTCTTTATTGACGATTAGTTAAACTGCTATAACTGCGTTCATGTCTTCCATCTCCTAGGTGGTGAGGGATTTTCAATCCCTCGTTATAGTTAATAACTATATCCACATTATAAATATATCACATGCTTTCAGGGATATTCAAGGTATAAGCCGGCATAAAGCCGGATACATAGCAAATTATACTAATTTCAAATAAAAACAGAGATACGTCCAAAGGCCCGGGCGATCGAAAAGCCTATACGCATCTCCGAAGAAGATAAATATTAGGCGTTTGTTCGCAGATTTTCATAGGTTTTCCATCAGTTATAAAAAAGCTTTTCTTTAAGCGGGCATTTTATAGGCTTGCAAAACTATATCTGTTACGCCCTCCTTGCTTGGCATCATAAAGCATCTCATCCGCACGTTGGATATAATCGTCAACACGATGCGTATGTGCCGCTTTGCCGGTCATAGCTCCAATTGAGACAGTAACGTAGTTAGCCGCGCTACTTTTTTCATGAGGTATATTACAGCTGCGTACGTTTTCAAGCAACTTGCGGGCCATCATGCGCACTCCTGTCTCGTCGGTGTTTGGAAGTACGACGACAAATTCCTCACCGCCATATCGCACAACAAAGTCGTCGGCACGTGATATACTATTACACAATGTTTTTGCAACGATTTTAAGGCAGCTATCTCCTTCTAAGTGTCCGTATGTATCATTATATTTTTTGAAATAGTCAATATCTACCATAAGCAAGCTGAGCATTCCGCCGGAACGGGATAGTGAACGTACCAGTCGCTGCATAGTTTCATCAAAAAACCTTCTGTTATAGATATTTGTCAGCGGATCATGAAAAATTTTATCTACCTCAACCTCCAATTGCAGTATATTTTCTTCCATATTGTTTCGAATTAAAGAATTAGCTATCAGTTCGCTGGCCGATCTTAGAATTTTTTCTTCATTTTCTGAAAACACTCGTTCACTGTGACAATCGTCAAAACCGACAAATCCCCAAAACTGTTCTTTTAAGAAGATTGGCATGGCTAAAATAGATAGGATTCCCTGTTGGGACAGAATATTGTTCTCGCTAGCGGGCAGTTCCCGCACGATCCCATTTATGCAGCGTTTTTGAAGGAATGCCCTTTTCCAGCCCGGAATGACTTTTCGGTAGGAGACTCTCTTGACCCATTCTTTATCTTGTTGCGGTTCAGCTTTTTCTGACCATTCATAAGTTTGGCAGCAATAAAGCTCTCCGTCATGAATATAGTTTTCCCAAATATAAACGCGGTCAGCCCCTACCGCTTCGGCCATTATGCCCATAGACTGCAAAAGATCATTTTCAAATGTGACGGCGTTAGATTGAAGCAGTATTGCGGATATTTTGTTCACCGTATATAAGAGTTGATTCTGATATTCAACCTCACGCATCATTCGTTTTAAATGCATGTCAGTTTCCAAGATTTTTTTTTCTTCTTCATTGCGGATGACCGCGTTAGCCAACATAAAGCTTGCCGAGCGTAATGTTTCAACCTCGTGCTCAGTGAACTCGCGCTCGTCCGTAAGATTTTCAAAAGAAACAAACCCCCAAAAACTATCCTGGTTAAACACAGGCATCAAAAGCACTGTCAAGCATCCGAATTGTTCCAACATCTTGGCCTCAGGCATTAGCCGAACCGTACCATTTATGTAATCGCCGGATGCCAAAACATCTCTCCAGCTAGGAATATGACGAAAATACGAGACCTCTTCTTGAAGCTTATCTACTTTAGTAATAGAACTGTGCGCTTTGTTCCAAAGGTAAACCTGCGATACATATAAACCGTCAGGTTTTTCAATGTTGCGGAATACAGACACCTTATCAACATTCGTTATTCCGGCAATAAGTCCGACTCCCGCAGTCATTGTTTCGATAAACGTTTCCACGTTTTGCGAAATGAAAATAATTGCAGCCCTGTTTAAAATATTAAGCGTCATCTCTCTCTGAGTAATCGCTTCCTGAACTTTTATCGTGTCGGTTATATCTATGGCATATTCAAGATGTGCTTTTTTTTCTCCGGGCCAATCAATTAACCGCGCTGTTTTGCGCAATATACTTCCCTTAACTCTTTCTCTATGTTCCCAAACTATTGTCTTGTCCGGTTTTTCACGTAGCTGCAGATAAGGGCAGGCAAAACAAGGCTCGTCCAATTCTTGAAGAAGCTTATAACATAAATGCCCGACCCCGTCGCCTTTAATTCCGAAATGCTTTCTTATACTGTCATTTAGAAAAAAGATTTCAAAGCTTTCTGGGTCGCAAACGGTTATAAGGGCTTCCATTCCATTCAGTATGCTTTTCAGCATGGCTTCGGACATTATATCAAGCATCCCTTCAGATAAAATAAAAAATCGGATATTTTTAAACATCTGCTGCAGAGCCGCTTCTGGTGTTTTATAGTAAATTAACTTGAAAATAAGCAAAAGCAATTTTGCAAAACCGAATGATATTTTGCAGTAAATCTGCTTGTGCGGATTATAATCGGTTAACTTTAAAAATCTTCACTATATTGTTAGTTATTTGAACAGTTTTGATAATCTGTACGATGTATGCAGAAGATCGTGTGCCTTGTGGCTGCCGGGCTCACCTAAGAACTCTTTATAGATCTGCCTAACTTCAGGGTTTTCGTGTGATTTGCGGCTGACTTTATTGTCTTCATCTAAGTTGTATAGCGCTTTGGCGCGCTCTGAGCGAATGTCATTGAAGTTACGGATTTCTGACGGCACAAAAATTTGTCCTCCGCCATTGACGCAGCCGCCGGGACATGCCATAATTTCAATAAAATGCAGCTCCACTTTGCCGGACTTTACTTTTTCAAGCAGCTCGCGTGCGTTTGCTAGTCCGCTAGCTACCGCGACTTTTACTTTTGTGCCGCCGACATTGTATTCAGCATATTTTACTCCCTGGATGCCGCGCACTTCTTTAAATTCAACCGGGCTGTTTGTATTTTCTCCGGTTAGTTTCCAAACAGCGGTTCTGAGCGCCGCCTCCATAACGCCTCCGGTTGCGCCGAAAATAATTGCGGCACCTGTGCCGCTGCCGAGAGGCGAGTCAAATTTATCTTCCGGAAGCTCAGCAAACCTAATTCCCGACTTATCTATCATTTTTGCAAGCTCACGCGTAGTTATGGATATATCAACATCGGGATATTCGCCCTGCCCTTTTTGGTTCATGCGCTTTATCTCAAACTTTTTGGCGACACAGGGCATAACTGAAACGCTGACTATTTTAGATGGATCGACCTTCATCTTTTCCGCCCAATAAGTTTTAATTGTTGCTCCGGTCATCTGTTGAGGAGATTTGCAGCTTGAGAGGTTCGTTATAAATTCCGGATAATAAGCTTCACAGAACCTGACCCATCCTGGCGAGCAGGAGGTTATCATTGGCAGCGCCCCGTTGTTTTGTATTCGGTCAAGTAGCTCGTTCGCCTCTTCTACAATGGTTAGATCCGCTCCAAAATTAGTATCAAAAACAGCGTTAAATCCCAGATAACGTAGAGCGGAAGCAAGCTTTCCCTGTACTGGGACGCCCATGGGAAAACCAAACGCTTCGCCAATCGAAGCGCGCACGGATGGCGCTGTTTGTACCACTACTGTTTTTTCGGGGTCACTTAAGGCTTCCCAAACTTCTTTAGTGTTATCTTTTTCAGAGAGAGCGCCGGTCGGACAAACGTTGATGCACTGTCCGCAGCTTACGCAAGCGCTTTCTGCTAAGTCCATGTCAAAGGCGCAGCCTATATTTGTCCCAAACCCTCTTTCATTAGCGCCGATAACTCCGATTTCTTGTGTAACACTGCACGCAGCCACACAGCGGCGGCAATTTACACATTTATTATTGTCTCGGTACATATGCAGCGAACTTTCGTCGACATTGTATTTATTTTTCTCACCGTGAAAACGCTCGTCATCGTCCACGCCCAACTCACGGCAAAGTGTTTGAAACTCACAGTTACCGCTTCGTGCGCAGGAAAGGCAACTCTTGTCGTGATCAGAAAGCAATAGCTGCAGAGTCATTTTTCGGCTTTCAAGTACGGCAGGGGAATGAGTATAAAATTCGCGGCCCTCGTCATTGATAGAAAGCGGATACACACAAGACGCAATAAGGCTTCCCTTGTCTTTTGCTTCCACTACACAGATTCGGCAAGCGCCTATTTCATTAACTCCTTTGAGCCAGCAAAGGGTCGGTATACGTATACCCTTGGCGCGAGCCGCTTCAAGTATGGTAGTGCCTTCTTCCACAGCGTGTTCCATGCCGTTTATTTTTATATTCACCATAAAAACTTTCTTTCCTTTCATCACTCTTTAATTATTGCTCCAAATTTGCATTTTACCACACATTCGCCGCATTTGACACATTTGCTTTGGTTGATAAAGTGAACCTCTTTTACCTTGCCGGTTATTGCGTTTGCCGGACAGATACGCGCGCATGCAGTGCATCCGGTGCATTTTTCTTGAAGCACCTTATATTGCATAAGGCCTTTGCAAACTTTGGCTGAGCATTTTTTTTCAGTAACATGCTCAATATATTCTTGACGGAAGAAGTTTAGGGTTGACAGCACCGGATTAGGAGCGCTTTGACCCAATCCGCAAAGGGAGTTTCTTTTTATATAACGACAAAGCTTTTCCATTTCATCAAGACCTTCAAGCGTACCGTTTCCCTTGGTTATGTCATCGAGCATTTCAAACAATCTTCGGGTACCAACGCGGCAAGGAGTACATTTTCCACAAGATTCGTCAACAGTAAATGATAAAAAGAATTTAGCTATATCGACCATACAATTGTTCTCATCCATGACTATAAGTCCGCCGGATCCCATCATTGAACCTATTTTTGTGAGATTGTCATAGTCTATTTCTATGCCCAAGTGCTCGGTCGGTATGCAACCGCCGGAAGGACCGCCGGTTTGCGCCGCTTTGAATTTTTTGCCGCCGGGGATTCCTCCGCCTATTTCATACACTATTTCGTGAAGCGTGGTTCCCATTGGAACCTCGACAAGTCCGGTATTGTTTATTTTACCTCCTAATGCGAAAACTTTGGTGCCTTTCGATTTTTCGGTGCCTGTAGAAGAGAACCAATTGGCGCCTTTAAGTATTATCTGCGGAACGTTTGCGTAGGTTTCGACATTGTTCAGTATTGTCGGCTTGCCCCATAAGCCTTTTTCCGCTGGAAATGGAGGGCGTGGACGAGGCTCGCCACGATTTCCTTCGACAGACGACATCAGCGCCGTTTCCTCGCCGCAGACAAACGCACCCGCTCCTAAGCGTATTTCTAGGTTGAAATCAAAGCCCGAATCAAAAATGTTTTTGCCTAAAAGGCCGTAACCTCGCGCCTGATCAGCGGCTATTTGAAGACGTTTCACCGCTATTGGATACTCGGCACGGATGTAAACGTAGCCTTGGTTGGCACCGATAGCGTAGCCGGCAATAGCCATTGCCTCTATAAGAGAGTGTGGGTCGCCCTCGAGCACAGAACGATCCATAAATGCGCCCGGATCGCCTTCGTCAGCATTACAGCAGACATATTTTTGATCTGCGTCCGGAATTGTGTTCCGTGCCAATTTCCATTTTAATCCTGTTGAAAACCCGCCGCCACCGCGTCCCCGCAATCCTGAATCAAGAATCGTTTGGATAACCTCTTCAGGGGTCATTTCGGTGAGCGCTTTGCCAAGCGCCTGATATCCATCAACACCTATATATTCATCGATTTCTTCAGGGTTTATCACACCGCAATTTCGCAGCGCTATACGCAGCTGTTTTTTATAAAAATTTGTGTCGTTAAGTGATTTTATGCCGCTTTCAGTTATTGTTTCTTTGTATAACAGTCTTTTTACTATGCGGCCCTTAAGCAGGTGTTCGCTGACTATTTCAGGCAAATCGGATTCTTTTACCTGCGAATAAAAACTGCCTTCGGGATACACCACAACGATAGGACCCAAAGCACATAGCCCAAAACATCCGGTTTGAACCACTCCAACTTCTTTTTCTAAATCATTCTTTTTTATTTCCTCTCGCAAAGCGGCTATAACCACTTGACTGCCGGAAGAGTTGCAGCCTGTGCCTCCGCAGACTAAAACAGTTGAACGAAACATAGTTAATTTCTACTCCTTTACTACGATTTAGCCAAATCAGAAGCGCTTATAGTGTATTCCTCTATCGGACATCCGTCGGTTAAATGCTTTTCCACCATTTCTGCTGCTTTTTTTTCGTCCATCTTGATGTAAGTCGTTTTTTCCCCGCCTGGTTCGTAAATCTCTACGATTGGTTCATATTGGCAAAGGCCAATACATCCGGTTTGGGATACGGTTATATTTTTTAAACCTTTTTCAGATATCAAAGATGAAATTTTTTGCAGCACCGGGCGTGCTCCCGCCGCGATTCCACAGGTCGCCATCCCGACTACCACTCGAGTGTTATCGCTATTCTCTGATCTCATCCCCATCTGGTTCTGCATCTTTTCTTTAATAGCCTGAAGTTCAGCCAATGTTTTCATATACTTCTCCTTTTTTTCTTTCTCATTAAAATATCCTGTTCTTATTTATTTCTTCGGTATTTTCATTTAGATAGTCATGTATATATCTTTTGACTTCCGGGCAGTCAAGCGGCGTATCGTTTAAAATTCCCCTCATTTCGGCGGTTGAAAGCCTAAACCCTTTCCCTTCCACCCGATAGTCATAGATAAAGTCAATGTTATTATTATAAATTATTAGCGTTTCCATCGTTCCGCACATGTCACCCAGGGGCATACGGTCGATGCTGGATAATACAAAATTTGTCTTTATTGACGTGCCTTTTTGCGGTTTAGACGATATTTCGAAACTTCCGCCGGTCATTTCAGCCGCCATCTTAAAAAACGGCAACCCTAGGCCCACCTGACGGGTTGTCCTTGTAGTAAAAAACGGGTCGGTGGCCTGTGCAAGCTGCTCGACAGTCATTCCTCGGCCATTATCTTTGATCTCTATTTTCAAAAGGTCATTAGCGACATCTATTTCAACGTAGATTTTAATCAGCGTTGCTTCTGCTTTTATACTGTTTTGAGCAACGTCAAGTATATTTAGAGATATTTCAGTCATTTCAACCTATATTTATCAAATATTCCATCTAGCTCGCTTCCGGTCAGACGTCCGTAAACATCATCGTTTATCATCATAACTGGAGCTAAGCCGCATGCGCCGACGCAACGGCAGTCTTCAAGGGAGAACAACGCGTCTGGGGTAACTCCGCCTACATCGATACCTAGTTTTTCTTTGACTTTTTCGAGTATTTCACCAGCGCCTTTTACGTAACAGGCAGTTCCCATGCAGACAGAGACTTTATATTTCCCTTTAGGATTTAATGAAAACTGAGAATAAAAGGTGACCACACCATAAACTTTTTCGAGAGGGATACCAAGCTCACCGGCAATTATTGTTTGTACTTCTATAGGTAGATATCCGTAGATTTCCTGAGCTTCCTGTAAAATTCTCATAAGCGCGCCGTCATTTCGTTTTAGTGAATTTATCATTTCTAGAAGCTTTGTTTCCTGTGCTGCTGTACCTTTAAAAGGCACAACGCATTTTTTTAAAGCCATTTTACAGCCTCCTTGTTATTAGTCAGCAAAAAATCTTTTTTAGCGAATGAATCTTGCGGTGAATTTCGTAGTTTTAAATGCGCCTTTTCCAGTCCGCCTGAGACAGACGGCGCAATATTAGCCCGATAAAACTTAAAAAATTTTAATAGTTAATAAAATTAAAAAATCATTATTTAAAGTATATCATAAAAACATTTGAAGTGCAAGTAGTGTTCTAAAATTTATGAAAAAACCGCCCTTGACTATTTTAATTGTTTAAGGTATAATAAAAATATTAAGATTTTGCTTATTGTCATGTTAAATTATTATTTATCGCACATATTTTGTCTGCATATTTTTGTTGGACGCTTCTTTATATTTTTAAAGGAAATAATGCTCAACATTTAGAATACATAAGTTACTTATTTGAACTATATCTGGGATTGCTGTTTATGCAGAAGAGCAAGGAAAGGAATAGTTGTGTGCTTTGCGCGTTTATTATTGGATAAGCTTTAAAATCGGAGGTAAGTTATGCCGCGTCTTGAAAAAATAAATTATTACTTGAATATAGCTCAAACCGTATGTGAGCGCAGCACCTGTTTGAGGCGTTGCTTTGGAGCAATCATCGTTAAAAATGACGAGATTATCTCGACCGGATATAATGGCGCTCCTAGGGGGAGAGAAAACTGCTCCGATCTGAATAAATGTATAAGAGAGGAGCTTGGCATCCCTAGCGGGCAGCGTTATGAGCTTTGCCGCTCGGTACACGCCGAGATGAATTGTATAATTTCCGCTTCCCGCGATGAGATGATGGGTGCGACAATGTATCTTGCCTGCATTGACCCAAAGACCGGCGAAATTTTTAGCGGAGTAGAGCCTTGTTCAATGTGCAAGCGGCTTATTATTAATTCGGGGATATCTTATGTTATAATTAGGGAGTCTAAAGATAAATACAGAACTATAGTAGTGGAAAGATGGATAGAAAACGACGAAAGCATTTTTGGAGGAGATTCTTATGGCGGGAGTGTGACGAATTTGTGCCGGATATAAATTGCGGTAGATATCATGGTTTTAGCGGGGAAAAAAGAATTTTTGAAACTCTTTCTGCTTTTTTCAGTGCAGGGAGGTTTCCTCATGCCGTGCTTTTCTGCGGAGGGAATGAAATTGGGAGAAAAACTCTGGCGGATGATCTCGCGCAGATACTGATTTGTAAAAAAAGAAATGGCTTTAACGCATGCAAGGAGTGTAATTCGTGCATAAAAATGGAAAAACGAATCCACCCCGATATTATTTATGTTAAAGAATTGTCCGGCAGCGGAAAATATAAAGTAGAAATTTTGCGCGAGGAAATAAGGCGCGGCTCATATCTGCCGAATGACGGAGAACTGAGAATATATATATTTGCCGATGTTGACACCATGTCAGAGATTTGTCAGAACACATTGTTAAAATTTATCGAGGAGCCTAAATCTTTCAACCGTTTTATTTTTACCGCCGAGTCAGATAGGGCTGTGCTTCCCACTATTCTTTCGAGGGTAGTGTCAATAAGATCAGATGAACTGGGGGATGATAATGTTTCGGAGGAGACTAGCGAAAGTCAAAACCTTGTGCTTGAGATAGCCGAGCAGGCGGTAAGGGCGCTTTCTGAAAGGGATGAGTATATGTTAACGGTAGCGTTATCAAGGGTCAAGACACGAGAGATTATGCTTTCAATGTTGACGCTTTTGCCGGAGAAAATAAGAAACAGTATATTTTATAAAAATAACGTGCTTTTTAAGGATTTTAACCTTGAAAAACTTATAAAAATATTTAAAAAACTGGAAGTATATATAAAAGAACAGGATTTTAACCCAAATTTAACGCTCATCTCCGCTGCCTATTCCGCCGGCATATTTGAAGAAGTGCAGGATTAATAAAATTTTTAATCGCGTTTATGTCCCCCGTCTCTTAGGCGGCGGCGGATGGTGATTTTCAATCCACCGCTGACGCTTGTTATAGGTAGTTAACTTAGAAAATAGCAACAATAATAACTCGAAATCTGCAGTGATAGTCCTTTAACTTTAAGGCAACACTGCACAACTCACGCTTAACGGCTTGACGCACAAATCACTTGCGTATTTCTCGCCAAACCTCGTTGATTTTGACTTAAATATCAACGGATATTTGCGGCAAAATTGCCTATTTTGACGAAAAATCCGACTGCGTGCTTTGCACGTCAGAGATGTGCGGTATTGCCCTAAATTTTTTAAATTTAAAGTTAAATGATTATAATCTGCAAAAGTGGAATTACTGCAAAATATCATGCGGTTTTTCAGAAATTATTTTTGCTTGTTTTCAAGTTAATTTACTATAAAACATCGGAAGCGGCTCCGCCGCAGATGTTTGAAGAATAGTTGCAAATATTAATTATGTTGTGCAACTAAAAAGGAGATCCAATGATAGAAGTAATAGGAGTAAGGTTCAAAGAAGTTGGTAAAATATACTATTTTTCGCCTAAAGGGGAAACACTGGATGCAGGAGCCGGCGTTATAGTTGAAACTTCTCGCGGGGTTGAGTTTGGCGAAGTAGTCATCGGCAATAGGCAGGTTGAAGAAAAAGAGATAGTTCAGCCTCTTAAAAATATCATGCGGGTGGCTGATAAAAATGATGAGTCTGTACTTGAAAAAAATAAGCAGAAGGAAAAAGAAATTTATCAGCTTTTCTCCAAAAAAATAACTGAGCATGGTCTTGAAATGAAACCAATAGACATTGAGTATACATTTGACGGCTCGAAGATATTATTTTATTTTACAGCCGAATCGCGCGTTGATTTTAGAGATTTAGTAAAGGACCTAGCATCTGTTTATCGCACCAGGATAGAGCTTAGGCAAATTGGCGTGCGTGATGAAGCCAAAATGTTGGGTGGTTTGGGTATTTGCGGGAGAAAATTCTGTTGCGCTAATTTTTTGGGAGAGTTTCAACCGGTCTCTATAAAAATGGCAAAAGAGCAGTCGCTGTCGCTGAACCCAACTAAGATATCTGGTACCTGCGGAAGGCTGATGTGCTGTTTGAAATACGAGCAGGATTGCTACGAGGAGCTTTTGAAAATCACACCGAAAATAGGTGCGTATATTGAAACGGCAGAAGGAAGAGGCGTGGTTGAAGACGCAAACCTTTTAACCGGTATTATCAAGGTAAAGCTTGATAAAAACAAAGACGCACCGGCAATTTCAGCAAGCCGCTCAGATGTAAAAATCATCCGGGATTCGCAGATAAGGCTTGAAAAAGATGAAATTGCCGCTCTTAAAAATTTGGAGGATAATTGATATATAGTTAGTCAATTTAAAAACCAATTTAGCGTTTTTAAACTGACCAGCGATAGCAAATTGCGTTTTTATGGGAATGAATATCATAAAAACGAACGCACTGCGGCTTTGCCGCAGCGTCATAGTGATTTAACGGCGTTTTCAGGATATTTTTAATTTTAAACAAACAAATAAAAACTTTGCTGAAACTACTTGACTTTAAGTGTATATGTGTTATAATAACCATATAACCGCGTTCATGTCGCCCGTCTCTTAGGCGGCGAGCGACTTTAAATCCCCGCTGACTCTTGTTTATAGTCTTTGTTTAACTTTAAATTTAAAGTTAAACGATTATAAAATACTGTAAGCGGCTTCGCCGCATATGTTTGAAAACAAAATTTAGGAGGTTAACATGGCTTATACCATTAATGATGAATGTATTTCTTGTGGGGCTTGCGAAAGCGAATGTCCGACCGACGCTATTTCTTCCGGCGACAGCAAGTACGTTATTGATGCAGAAAAGTGCATAGATTGCGGGGCTTGTGCGGGAGTATGCCCTACTGACGCGCCGCAGGCAGGATAATTAAAAAAATTATAACTGCGTTCATGCCCCCTGTTTCTTAGGCGTCGGGTGATTTTCAATCCCCTGCTGACGCTTGTTAAAACATTGGAAGTGGCTTCGCCGCAGATGTTTGAATTTACGGGTTCCGCTCCAAACACTCGACAATTATTACGTGTCTTTTTGCCGACAAGCCGCTTTAATTTTTCCTTAAATATCAACGGATATTCGCGTCAAAATTGAATTGTTTGACGACAAAAACCCTACGCGATATTTTGGCGCGAGGGTAATAATAAAATGTTTCGGGGCGGGGTGAAATTCCCCACCGGCGGTGACAGGCAATTTTTCCCCTGAAGTCCGCGACCCGGATGATCTTTGCTCGTCCGGTTGATTTGGTGAGATTCCAAAACCGACGGTGATAGAAAGCGTTGCTTTTTAAAGTCCGGATGAGAGAAACGATAAATAATGCCCGTTATTTTGCGTGGTCCATTATTATTTATCAAGCCGCCCTTTATTTTTTAAAGGGCGGCTATTATTTTTTTGAGGAGTTACAATTATGGGAAAGAAGCTTTTTACAACACAAAATTTAGTGACGATATCTTTGCTAGCCGGCATCGCATATGTGGTTATGCTTTTTGGACGCATTCCGATGCCTCTCGTGTCGGGGATAGACTTAAAATATGACCCGAAAGACATTGTTATCGTAATGAGCGGGTTTCTTTTTGGTCCGTTGCCGATGATTTTAATTTCGGCGGTGGTGTCGTTTATTGAAATGTTCACGGTTTCTGAAACCGGGTGGATAGGTTTGATAATGAACATTGTTTCCACCTGTAGTTTCTCACTTCCCGCAGCAATTATTTATAAGTCAAGGCACAGCATTAAAAGAGCTGTTATAGGACTTATTATCGGATGCATTTTTATGGTTACCGTAATGCTTTTGTGGAATTATTTTTTGGTACCTTTATATTTAGGGGTTCCGCGCGATGTTGTGGTAGGAATGCTGACACCTGTTTTTTTGCCGTTTAACCTGATAAAAGGAGGTCTTAACGCCGCGCTTGCTATGCTGTTGTATAAGCCTCTTTCAAACATACTGCGCAAGATAAATCTTATGCCAAAATATGATTCTAGCGTTGAGAAGGGAAAGGTAAAAATTTCTGTTATACTTGTATCCGGCTTTGTAATAATCACAGGCGTTTTATTTATACTTGTTATACAGGGAAAAATTTAAGTCAACACCGCACAACTAACGCCTGTCGGATTGATGAGCAAATCACTTGTGTATTTCTCACCCAAATTTGTTTATTTCGCCTTAAATATCAACGGATATTCGCGGCAAGATTGCCTAGTTTGACGAAAAATCTTAATGCGCGCTTTGCACGCTAGAGCTGTGCGGTATTATAGCAGTTTGACTTATAGCCAATAAAAAGTCAAACTGCTATAACAAAAATTTTCACCGGCCTTTTTTGGCCGGTGTTTTTTCTTTTTATTTTATAACGCTGTATTTTAATTTTGTCGCCATTCCTCCGCGTATATGTCGCTCTTCTTTATTTTTTTCCAGCACTACCCTAACTTCTTTGAATAGAGCGGGATTTATCTTTTCAAGTCTTGCAGTTATATCTTGATGTACGGTGCTTTTGCTTATGCCAAAGACTTTCGCTGCCTCTCTAACGGTCGCATTATGTGCGATTATATGCTTCCCGAGGCTCTCACATCTTTCTTGCTTTGTCCCAAAATCGGGACTTGATAGTTTTTTATGTGTCACAATATCGCCCTCCGCAAAGAAAATCGGTTTAATGATTTATATGCGGTTATCGGCAAAATAATTACAATAGGTTGTCTGTTTTCGGCGAATGGTTTTGAACCTGTTATCGCATAAGCGTAATGACGAATTAGTCAATATAGTCAGTCAATTTAAAAACCATTTAGGGGTTTTTAAATAGCGGGCAAATTAGTTTTTTTTAAAATAGCGGGCAAAGCCCGTTGGCAACCTTAAGGTGGCACGGCTGACTAGATATAACCGCGTTCATATCCCCCGCTGATTCTTATTAAAACACTGGAAGCGGCTATGCCGGAGATGTTTGAAAAACCGTAGGAAACAAAGGAAATATAGCAGTTTGACTTTTTAATGCCTACATAAACCATAACTACAATACTCCGTTTAACTCGTCGAGCGACATAAAAAACGCGTTAAGGCAATGTGCGTTGAAATATTGCAGTTCAGGGCTTTGATTTTTGTTCAAATCCGCTTTTATCCGATTTTCAGCTGATATAAATTCCTTATTTCCGGACAACACTTCCTGTTTTGCTTTTATATATGCGCAGAGTTTATCCGCAACTTTAATTAGGTTTTGTTCATCTTCAGACAAATTCGCGCTCAATAAAAATTCGCTATACTCATTTCTTAAGTCGGGCGGCAAAAAAGTGATAATTTTCTTTGCGGCGGCTTCCTCAATTTTTTTATATGACGCTTTGATGTCATCGTCGTAATATTTGACAGGTGTTGGCAGGTCGCCGGTCAATATCTCGGTTGCGTCATGAAAAAGCGCATATATTGTTAAACGTTCGGGATTTAAAACCTTGCCACAAAATTTATTTCCTATTACCGCTAACAGATGAACGATAAAAGCGCACTCAAGCGTATGTTCCGATAGATTTTCTATCCGGCGGTTATCCATAAGGCTCCAGCGATTAATGTATTTCATTCGGAATATCATTGCTAAGAATGGGATATCCATGTTTGACTCCTATAGTTTTTGAAAAACCCCATTAAAAGTTGTAGTTAACTTGCTTTTGCAAGTTAACTACAAAATATCAATAGGTTTTTTAAAATTTTTATGGCTTGGTTTAAAGTTGATTTGCTAAAATAATCGAACTGGCGAAAAGACTCAAAAAATCAAGCTGATATAGCGCACTAATTTTTAATTGCAGCCTGCGCCGCCGCTAATCTTGCGATCGGCACGCGGAATGGTGAGCAGGAAACGTAATCAAGTCCCACTTTATGGCAGAAAGCGACAGTAGATGGGTCGCCGCCGTGCTCACCGCATATGCCAAGTTTAATGTTGGGGCGAGTCTTGCGGCCTAGCGTAACAGACATTTCGACCAGTTTGCCGACGCCGGTTTGGTCAAGTTTTGCAAACGGGTCGGATTCATAAATATTTTTTTCATAGTAAGCGTCAAGGAATTTGCCTGCGTCGTCTCGCGAGAATCCAAAGGTCATTTGGGTAAGGTCGTTGGTTCCGAAAGAGAAAAATTCGGCCTCTTTCGCTATTTCGTCAGCGGTTAGAGCAGCGCGCGGAATTTCTATCATGGTTCCAACCATATATTTGAGATCAGTTCCAGAGTCTTTTATAAGCTTATCCGCAGTTTCGACAACAACGTTTTTAACGAATTGCAACTCCTTGATTTCACCGATAAGCGGTATCATTATTTCGGGAACGACCTTCATGCCTCTTTTGTTTACATTTATTGCCGCTTTTATAACGGCTCTTGTCTGCATTGCCGCGATTTCGGGATAGGTGACCGCAAGCCGGCATCCCCTGTGTCCCATCATGGGGTTGAATTCATGCAGCGATGTGATTATTGCTTTAATATCATCGGATGTTTTTCCCATAGTCTTTGCAAGTGCGGATATGTCATCCTCCCCCGTAGGTAAAAATTCGTGGAGCGGAGGATCTAAAAAGCGAATGGTGACAGGGTATCCTTTAAGCGCCTCATAAATTTTTTCAAAGTCTCCCTGTTGCATAGGCTCGATTTTAGCAAGCGCCGTTTCGCGTTGTTCAACGGTGTCGGAGCAGATCATTTCGCGTATTGCGGCAATTCTGTCGGTGTCAAAGAACATGTGTTCAGTGCGGCAAAGGCCAATTCCCTGCGCGCCGTAATCAGCTGCTTTTTTTGCATCGTTAGGAGTGTCGGCGTTGGTGCGGACTTTTAATGTGCGGTATTTGTCAGCCCAGTCCATGATCCTTTTGAATTCTCCGCCAATCGATGCCTCAACTGTTTTAACGGCTTCGCCATATATATTCCCGGTACTGCCGTCGAGGGATATAAAGTCGCCCTCTTTGTATATTCCGCCTCCCAGCTCAAAAGATTTGTCATTATCGTTTATTTTTATTTCGCCGCATCCGCTGACACAGCAGGTGCCCATGCCACGGGCAACCACGGCCGCGTGGCTGGTCATGCCGCCGCGCACGGTCAGTATACCTTTTGCGTAGTTCATGCCCTCAATGTCTTCTGGGGAAGTTTCGAGCCTCACTAAGATAACGTCTTTATTGTTTTTGCCCCACTCGGTGGCGTCTTCAGCTGTGAATACGACTTGCCCGCAAGCGGCTCCTGGCGAAGCGGCAAGACCCTTGCCGATCAATTTAGCGCTTTTTAGGGCTGCTGCTTCAAATTGCGGGTGTAGCAATGCATCCAATTGTTTGGGATCTATCATACAAACCGCCGTTTTTTCATCAATCATG
>JAISVH010000128.1 GCA_031271685.1 Eubacterium sp.
GTCCAAGAGGGAGAGCAAAAGAAACGCTAATAATCTAAAAAATCAGATTTTTAGCGTTTCTTTTTTCAATTCCTTTTCAATAAATTTCTGATACTGCCGGTACATAAAATTATAGAACACGGCGGGATTGTCTGTTTCCCGCGCTCGTTCCAAGGCTTGAATATAAAGAATACGGCTACTTTTAAAAACATAAAAGACCGGCAAGTCAAACAACGCTAAAATATAATTCATTAAAAGCCGGCTTGTTCGCCCATTGCCGTCTGCAAATGGATGTATACTGACAAAACGAAAATGCAACTCAAACGCTAATTCGCATTTTTCGCTGAATGTTTTAACAGTTTTTAATTTGGCGTTTATTTCTTTTACAAGCGTTTTCATAAGTGCCGGCACTTTGCTTGTGTCTGGAAAACGCCTCGACCCTGCAAATACATTCAATAACCGGTAATCGCCCCGTGTGCTGTCAAAAATTCCCAAAGCGGTGTTGTAAATTGCACCAGTATTTTTTACTACCAACGCCTCGATTTCTTTTATTAAAGTTTCCGTAATTGGTGCTTTTTCTTTGGCTTTATGTAATGTAAAAACAAGTGCTTTTTGGTGGTCTATTACCATTTGTTGCTCGCTAAAAGGTTTGTTTTTAGCGGGAATATCAAGGTCAAGCAAGTTATAAACCTGTCCTTCTGTCAGCGTGCTGCCTTCTATTGCAGTGGAATGGTAAGTAATGGCAAAGGAGGTCAATTTTTCCAAATCTACCTGTCCCTGCATTATCCGTTTATATTCCGATATAAGATTTTCAAGTTTATTTATTTGTGCGTTACTCATACTGTTAAATCGTTACCCATTAGCTTAGTTTTCAATACATCAAAAAATACAATTTTGTAAGGAATTCACAACTGGATAAATTCTTTCTTAGAAATCCAATACAACTGTTTTCAATCAAGGACAAAAACAACCGTATTACCTATTGTGCCCCAGTCATAAATAAATTTAGCGTGTGAGGTAATAGTTCTTACACACATATGTGAACGAGGCGTAGTACCCAAAGAAGGGCTATTCTCAATTAAAGGAGCATTCAAAGACCCATTTACTGGTATACCGTGTATGTAGCCACCGTTGGAAAAACGGCTTGCATAAGGACTAAATCCGGCTGTTTCATTAGAACCGTCTTTATTATAAATCATTTTTTCTTTTTTCTCTTGAATAACAAAAATACCAAGAGGAGTTTCACGTTCATAAGGAGGTTTGTGCAATCCGGTGGTTGCTTTGGTCATACTTCTTACGAGCCATTTGGTGTTTACTTTCTCCAGCGTAGTCAGATTCTGGTTTTCCCTGTCCACAAAGATAGCTTTTCGGAAGACGACGGTATCATCAAGAAGTTTAACATACTTTTCAGGTACCTCCCAATTTCCATCAAAATAGACCGTCTCTATTTTAATAAAATTACCGTCTGTACCTGTGAATTTCACAAGAGAACCATCTCTGCCATAGAGTAGGGGAGTTATTGTGTCGGTCGGGGAATAGAGGGGAACAGATTGATATCTTTCAGTACCCTGAGAATCAGATATCTGATTGTATTCATCTTTGCGAGAATTTTTTACAATTTTAGCTTCTCCGTGAAGATTTTTATAGTTCTGGAGTATTGCCCAGTGGGTATTTTCCTCCTGAATAGAGTCAAGCCACGCCAATCTTTTGCGAATTTTATCCCATTGAAATTGGCGGGTTGTTTGCTGGTACGGATAAATATCCGCAAGCGTATCTTTATCATAGAGAAATTCCTTCTCAATCTTGATTGCGATTTTAGGTTTAATTGTATCTACTTCCGTTTTTATTTCCGTTTTTATTTCCGTTTTTACTTCCTGTTGTACCTTTTTTTCCATCGAATTTTTCTGACTTTTTGTATGACACGCGTACAAAGTAAAGGCACATATCAGGAACATTATATTTTTTCGCATAAAAATTTAATTATAAAATAAACATATCAAAAACAATCTCAACTTTTTAAAAGCTCTTTCAGCAAAGGCATACCTTTTACTTCGTATCGTTTTACAAACGCTTCTACAGCTTCCTTTCCGTATATATCCGCATCCAGCTCCATAGCCTCAGCAGGGAAAGGGCGTTTGTTTTCAATTTTCACATCAATCACCACAGGGATGCTGCTCCGTTGCGCTTCATCGAACACCTGTTTCAACTGCTCCCTGCGCGTTACCGTAAAACCCTTCGCACCCATCGCTTCGCCTATCTTTGCATAGTCGGCAGGCGCCAACTCTACTCCGTATGTAGGCTGTTTCGTGTCCTCCTGCTCCGCTTCTATAAATCCGAGGGAATTGTTTGAAAAAACAATATTAATAATAGGAAGTTTGTATTTTACCTGCGTAATAATATCCTGCATCACCATAGCAAAAGCGCCGTCGCCATTTAAACTAAACACTTGGCGGGCGGGGAAATTAAGCTTAGCCGCAATCCCTCCGGGCACGCCGTAGCCCATTGTGGCAAATAAGCCTGAGGTGGTAAATAGCTGACTTCCGTTCATATCCAAACAGCGGACAGCGTGTATCGTGGTGTTGCCC
>JAISVH010000003.1 GCA_031271685.1 Eubacterium sp.
TTTTCAAATATTTGTAATATTTTTGCAACAAATTATTTGTTGACTAATCAGAACAAATGTGCTATAATATAGTATGGCACATTTTGTTTTTTGAGTATTCTGCTGAAGCAAAGAAAGGAGATTCTGTATGCTGAACAGACTTTTACGGTTGATTTGGTTTATATCATCTTACGCGCCTCTATGGGTGATTTTAGGCATAAATAATCTGCTTTACGACGAAACGACGGAAAAAATTATCGGCGCAGGACTGCTGACTTATTTATTTTTTTTCCTTGCGGCTGTGTCCACTGCCTGCGTTTTAATATATCTTGGTTTTTACCGAAAGGATTTAAAAGGTAAAAAAGGCAGTCAAAGAATAATTGTTGAAGAACCTAAAATTATCAGCGATTTAAGCCGCGAATATATTGTGACGTATGCAATTTCACTAATTGGTTTTAATTTATTGGATATCAGACAGGCTGTATCTTTCGGCTTCTTAATTTTATTTTTTGCCTATCTATACGTAAAGTATGATACCATAATATATAATCCTATATTGGAATTATTTCGTTACCGCATGTTTAACATTAACGCAATACACGTTGGTTTACCAAAAAAAAGCAACGGTGAATATCCTGTTCGCAAAGATATTATTCTAATAACGCAAAAAAAGGCGGTTGAATTTATAGACAAAGATATTTATATGCGGGAGTTAAGCAGCGAAAGCAATTTATTTATTGAAGTAAAAACTAATCGTAAATAGGATGAAATTCTCCCTCTATTTCACCTTCTTTAATATAGTGCCGGGCCAACAGTTCTATAAAACTCAAATAGCATTCCAAATCAGAAAGGTCTATCCTGCTTTCTTTTATTATTAATTTCCCGTAATATTTATCTTCCGGATATATTACTGCGTTATCTATAATTCGCTTAATTTCCTTTTCTATCGGCTTGATTTTGTTTGCGCTCATTATGTCTGTAAATATACTTTTACCCGATTTCGGATAAGTCGGCGGAATGTTTTCGACGAATTGTGATAACTCGGGTTTCTCAAGCATTTTACGCACTTCTTCCATGTTGTGTCTGTGAAACGACTGCAAATCAAAAAACGAATGCGAATTATGACCTTTCATGTAGCAGTCAGTATTGTTAATAAAAATATCCCAATAAGGTTTTACAACTATTAAATCCGGGTTCGTTTCTGTCATGACGGCGTTATTAAAGTACGCATGTCTGTAAGTTTTAACCGGTGCGCCGATACCGATAATTATATATTTATCCGATTCGTTGTTTTTATTATTGCCGATTAAAATATATCCTTGAGGTTTTCTTATGCCGGGTTCATATGGCTTCGCTTCGGATAATGCCTCAATTAGATTTTCGTAATTGCCGCTGATTAGCAAACTGTCTGTTGAGGTTTTGTCTATTATGTTTTTGCCGTTATTCGGGGTGTAATTTTTTACGGGTATGTCATCTTTTAATTCTTCTATAGAACATCTCACAATGCTGTCAATAAGGTTTGGGATTAATTCGTCGTTCGAAGCACTCCAGCTAAATGCAGTATAAAGAGGCTTTTTATTTTTAGGTTTGACATAAAAATATACCTGCCATTCAATGTTATCAGATGCAAAATTTTTCAATTGGGCTTTAAGAATGCTGCGGTTTTCTTCTAATTGAGCTTCTAAAACTTCCATGCTATCCTCCGTTTTTATCCTAACTTCTATTTTGATTTTAAATTTTTAAATATAGTATATCATAATATGCAATATTTGTCAATAAGATATTAATAATAAATCAAACCTCACCACCCAGTGAGGTTTTTTCACGCTCATCAGAGCAGAGAGGAAACAATATGTCTACACAAACAGATTTCATTGAAAAAATCGCGCCGTTCGCGGTCGCGGACATGAAGAAAAACAAGATTTTAGCGAGTATCACAATCGCGCAGGCTTGCATTGAAACGGGTTACGGCAGGGCACTCCTGATGATGTCTAACAATGCGCCGTTCGGCGTGAAAGCCGCGGAAACATGGCTCAAAAACGGCGGAAAAGCGTACAGTTCAAAAACCGGAGAAGTAATAAACGGGCAGAGTGTCAGCATAGTTGCGGCGTTCCGTGCGTATGATTCGCTCGCGGCGGCTGTTGAAGACCACGCGAATATCCTGAAACTCGCGTATTACAACAAGTCGAAAGGCGGAAAAGTGCCGTGCGATATTGTCGGCTGTACGGACCACCAAAAAGCGGCGGAATGTCTTCTGCCGTATGCAACCGGATTGAACTATGTGCAGTCCGTTCAAAACGTCATCAAAACGTACAATCTCGCGCAGTACGACAAAGGCGCGGTCTCCGTCACTATACCGCAGGTTACAACGCCGCCTGTTATCATTGCGCCGCCGATTCAGTCGGCACAGGTGTTCGCGGTCGGCGGCAGGGTGAAAATTTTGCCCGAAGCCGTGATGTACGCGGGCAGTACGGCGAGGATTCCGGAGAAGTACAAAAACAAGGTTTACACGGTTCAGCAGGTCAAGCCGGATAAGATTCTCATTGAGGAGCTGTATTCGTGGGTTCTCACGAAAGATTTACAGAAAGCAACGTAAATCTGATTCACACAAAGAGCGGGGATTGTTTTCAGTCTCCGCTTTTTCTATTTCGAAAGCATGTTTTGAGCGAAATGAAATT
>JAISVH010000015.1 GCA_031271685.1 Eubacterium sp.
TTATTAGCGCATGTTTTTTTCATAAAAAAATCGTTCCTTTCAAAAATTCAATCAATCCATATTTAAACAAAAAATTATTTGTTTAAAATTAATTCAATAAACCCTTGACAAGAAACGCCCGCGTATGTTATAATATAAACAATTAACGGGCATTTCTTGCCTGTGGTCTGGTTAAAAGTTAGTTCCGCCAAGTTCTAAAACTTTTAACCTTTTTCATTTTTGTGTTCTAATAATATCATTCTGATTAGAATTGAAACGTTTATGCCTTTTTCTTTCGCTTCAGTTTTCAGTTGTTCGAATAATTCAGTTGATATATAAGAACTTACACGTTTTTCATTTTGTTTTGCTCTGGGTGACATTGTAAACTCCTTTCTTGATTTCTTAATAGGTACTTGCTACGACTATTATATCACACCTGCATACCTTTGTCAAGGGGTTTTTGTCAAATTCTGAAATATTTTTTTATGAAATTTTCATAGTGCATGGCGGTTATATTGTCAATCAGTCTTTCTATGCTATAATATCATTGATAATTATTGTTTTTAATATTTTTCATAGCCCCCTTCTTAATTTCGGCTGTTTTCGGCTTGAAATTGTTCAAGCTCTTCAATGCGTGATGTTATATCTGTTTGTTCATTTAATCGCCCTGCTGTGTCTAATACGGCTTTACAGGCTGATACCCTGATTTGTCCGTTCTGTTCGTTATCCTGTGCGATTTCCGCCAGTATATCTACGCATAAAGCAGTATAATTATTTAATTTGGCCACAGCTTGGGACAGCATGTTAGATTTTGCGGTGTTTAATTTTTGCTTAAACGTTCTATCTTGTAGTAAAGTATAAAGTGTACGGGAAGGGATGCCTGTTTTTGCTGATACTTCGGCTAAACTGTTGCACTCTAAAAGTGCGGAAATGATTTTTTCTTCTTTCCCTGTGTTTTTTGTCATTTCAAATTACTCCCTGGCTTTCCGCATTTCTTCTGTTTTCAATAATATTTCTTTTAATTCTTCAACAGATAATAATTCAAATACAGAATCACTAAAATTATCTGCATTACTGTAATCAAGAGAGCTGTCATTTATACGTTTTCTTATAGGAATACCCCAATGTTCTAATGTATCCAGTATTTTTTCTCTGTTCTCTCTGTCTATTGTTTCTTTTTTTTGATATTTTTCTTTAATAGCGTTTAAGCGCTTTTTAAATAAATTCATTATACTCTCCCAAATATTTCAAAATAGCCGCTTTGGCTTCGTCAAAGCCATATGCCGTCACGGCTTCATATCCCTGCCGGTTAAGCTCTGTAATCCATTCTTTTTGGCTTTCCTGAAGTCTGCCGCTTTCGGATTTCAACTCTAAAAATAATCCGTGCTTACCGTTCCGCGCCGCAGGCAGATAAATATCCGGCACGCCGCTCTTTATTCCCTGTAATTTCAAATGATATGCTTCGATTTTGTCGCGCCGTCCCCCGTTCGGAATATGAAACATTAATTTCAGCTCCGGATATTTGCCGCTTGATAACCGCGCCCATTCGAATAAATTTTTCTGTATTTGCGCTTCATGCTGCACTTTACGCTGACGTGGTTTCAGCGGTACGGTAGTTTTGCCGGATAGTATATCAAGCGCATGTAAATTCAATCTTGCTTCTGCCTGTGTAATCGGTTTTCCTCTGCTCATTTTTATCCCCTGCTTTCATATTTCATAAACAAAATCATATATCGCATTTTTTAGGTTTGATTTGATATTTTTGCAATGCTTCAAAACCCATATTAAATAATCACGTGGTATATTATAAAGCATTTCCCCTTTATATTTTCCAAACGGCATACGCTGATAACCGTATACAGATATATCTCTGTATTGTCTTTTTATCTGCGTGTGTGGTTGAATAAATAAATCATCTGTGTTTGCACCACGTTCACGTAGTTTTCGTATAAACATAATTGCCGCTGTATTAGCTTCACCCTCGTATGCGCCTTTATCTAAAGCCAAACGAAGGAGTTTCGTTTCAATATCGGTCAGCATTTTTTCACTCCTGACTCTTTTAATACTAAACGTTCCCAGTATCGGCGGGTATGTTCTTTGACTTTTTCGGGATTTTGGGCATTCCATCTCCGCTTATATTCGCGGCGTTTTTCAATTGCTTCTTCTGATAATTTTTTTTCATTCATACTTATTCCTCCTTGACAAATAAATATATTTATGATATAATAGATATAGAACAAGAACATAATTTAATTCTTGTGCGATTTTTAGTATCATTAGCTATTATATCATCATTTTCTTTTTCTGTCAAGATGTTAAGCACAATAAAATTATAATGTTCTATAATAGAACATAAAGAGAGGTAATAAATGATTATGAGTGAAAATAATAACAAAAAAAAATTGCTGTCTATCGGCAATAAGGTTAAACAAGCGCGTGAAAAAATGGGATTGACACAGGAACAATTCGCGGATAAGTTCGGTTATGCCCGAACTACTCTTGCTAAACTGGAAGCGGGACTTCGTGATTTTAAAAGTACAGAAATAATAAAGCTCGCAGAACAGCTTGATGTATCATGTGATTATCTGCTTGGACGTACTCGTGTTGCCGCTCCGAATGATATTAAACAGAAAATAAATGAACTTTACGGACTTGACGAAAACTCTTTAGATGTACTTTCTAATATGCCTACAACTGATGAAGTAACGGGAATTAAGGTTGTTTCTACATCTGGTGTGCGTGCTGACACAATTTCAATCCGTGCAGTTATAAACCTTTTATTATCAAGCGAAGATGGAATAAAGGCTCTTGAACATCTTGCACTTTATTTTTTTGGAGAATTAGGAATTGAATCATTGATTTCTTTTAATTGGGCGATTGAAACAGGACAAAATCAAACTTTTATTAAAGGCGATTTAATTGACGACGAAGCAATAAGAGAAACGCTGTTAAGGATTTCTGATAAATATTTTCAAGATATACGATTTTCGAGATATGAAAAAATATTGAAGATGAAAACACAGTTGATAGAATGATTATCGAATGAAAAAAATGAGGCAGGTTTATTAATCCTGCCTTTTATTTGTGCCGTCGCGCAAGCTGATTTTGGACTTTGCCAAACTGAACTTTACTGATAATAGCTTCATGATTTCCGATTATCTCTTTTTTCTGATGTGTGAGAATGCCAGTATAGAAATTATTACGCAACATTCCGTGTATCGTTGCTTTCGTCCATGCTTTTCCCTGTTTTGTAATAATTCTCTCACTGTTTAATGTATCAACTATTTTCTGAATTGAGTATCCTTTTTGCGCTAAAGTGAACAGCCGCTTAACAGTTTCTGCTTCTTCATTAGCCGTAACAATACTTTTTTTATCCTGCGAGTATGCGTAGCCGTAAGGAACGACACCCGCAGGTTTATTACCTTTATTTGCTTTGGTACTTCTTCCGCGTGCAAGTTTTAAAGCTATACTAATTCTTTCGTATTC
The DNA here is from genome assembly GCA_031271685.1 of Eubacterium sp. GTDB lineage: Bacteria > Bacillota > Clostridia > Oscillospirales > Ruminococcaceae > Ruminiclostridium_E. Next base: position 3,466 of record JAISVH010000015.1, read on the forward strand.
GTCTAAAAGTTCAAACATACCGTTAATTAATACTTCACTCGGTTCTTTTTTATAAATGCTGTACCGCGGTTGCTCTATACTAATTACTTCACCATGCTTGCGCTCAATTTCACGCCGGATTAAAACTTTTGCTATATCTGAACGCCAAAGACGGCTCGTATTTAAAACAATTATCGTATTAATTTCATTTAGTGCGGAAAGTAATTCAAGAAGTCCCTTACGCTTGCTGATGAGTTCATCTCCGTCAGCTTCGACTGCTTCCGTTCCGCTTATTCCTTTGTCCTCGAAAATATTTAATAATTCTAAATTATGCTCTTTGCAATACTTTTCTATAGATTGACGTTGAGTGTCTAACCCGTAGCCTTTCTCGGATTGCGTATCCGTACTAACCCGTACATATCCATATACCGATTTTATTATATTATCTCTCATTCAAACTACCCCTTTCTGTTGATATATTTATTATATCATAAAAAAGATTATTTGTCAAGTATCATGAATGATAATTTACGTTAAATGCCATATTATATTGATTTTTACTTAATATATCCGTTTTTTTACCCTATGTTTTTATAAGGGTTGAACACTGTATTTTTACCCGGGGCTTCGGTCGTGATAATTGACGATATTTACCGCTTTTCTTTTTTATCTCCTTGCAAATTCATCTTTCATCTTTTTTTCGCTCAAAAGGTCAGCCTTGCCTTAAAATCCATGCAGGATATATCTTTACTCGTTATTCCGGCATGGATTACAGCTCCAAATATATGAGCGCATTTTACTATAAAACGATAATAGTAAAAATAAAAAGAATAGTAAAACCAGTGCAACCGTTCGCCATGCGCGGTAGCATAAGCCTTTATTGCTTATGAGAGCAGATAAGCGCAATTAAAGCAACGATATATCGCCGAAAAAATGATATGCTGAATTGAATTTTACTATTCTTTTTGATAGTAAAAAATATCTCAATAGTAAAATCAGCCGCATGAAATTGTTCGGAAAGTTACCCTGCCGCAAATTTGCGGTACTGTATATTTTTGTACACCCTGCTTGTAATAACAATCACCCCGCCGCAATTTTGCGGCACCCTCGACATTGATACCGTTTCAGTTGTCGGGGAGAACTAAATTTCGTTTCCCTTTCACAAGAGCGCATTTAAAATGAGAGTCTTTGCGGTTTTAAATCAAGAAAGTGACGTATTTTTCCGATTTCAAATCGGGAAAGTATCTCCCCGAATTTAGGGAACGAGCAACATAAAAATATCTCATCTGTCATAGCCTTATATAATTTTTTACCTATGCTATTTAATTACTCTACTTTTACAGACACAAATTTACAAGCGCATGAGCGGAATTGAGTTACCCTCATATTGAGGAATACTCGCTGAATTTCAATTCAATCGAATATTAATATTTGTTAAGTTTTTTTATAAAAAGTGTGAATTACAGGGCAAACAGATGAGCCTATATATATTTTTTTAGGGTAGGCTGTGAATTTACTACGCGAAATCATCAGATTTATTTCAGCGGATTTACTCCGAGCTGATTTTTAAGGGTATTTCGACAGACAGCCTTATATTTTTAAATGGCAAGGCTGTGCAATTTGAGCGGGAAAAAGGAGCGGATTTTACCGCTCCAGATAAAAAGTATTAGCTTGATTTATTCGTCGTTGTTTTCGGCTTCCTGCTCTAAATGCTCTTTTAATTCTTCAATTGTATTAATGTCAAGTTCTGTTGAATCCGCTATATCTTCTATTGACAAACCTTTTTTTAATAGCTTTTTCGCTATTTCAATAGCTTTATTTTCTCTGATTAATACGGTTAAATGTTCTTCGCTGAAATCCAATTCCACCATAGTTTTCACCCTTTCATTTAAACTCTTATCACCGCTGTATCTGTCGTTCAAATGTATAAATAAGTTCGCTACTGCCGACAAAACTTTTTTATAGTCCTCGCCGGTTAATAGTCCGGCTTTGTTCAGTTCTGCCGCTTCCCGTGCCACCGTTTCTGCTATATCACGCGCTTTTATTACCGCCGCTTGTTTCGCCTGTCCATCACCCGACTTTGTCAGAGTGTCAAGCGTTTCACGCAGTAAATATATCCGTAACGGCAGGAGCGGAAACAAATTCTTATTGATTAATTCTTCATCTGTGAATGTCCAGTATTTCATAACCGGAACTGAAAATCTTTTTATATCGCCGTCTGCAAACACAATGACGGCTTTATATTCGTCCGGTATGCTTTTGTGCGGTTCGATATGAATGACAAGCGACTGCGGCATATATAAAATCATTTCGCTTTTATCTCCGCTTAACTGCTGATT
>JAISVH010000039.1 GCA_031271685.1 Eubacterium sp.
ATTGACTTCATCAAAAATGCCGGTAAAACTAGACATGATACCGTCGATTAGACACTGTTTGAACCAGTCAAAAAGTCCGCCAAATAACCAGTCCATAGTTTAACTGGTGTTCCGTGACAGTAAATAGCACCGTGAAGCCATCATATTCCCTTGGCATGGGCGGCAATATGTACTGCCATGATTCTCATTGGTCATGGTATTTCGTTCCCTTCTTTAGCTTAATACGCCCTAATTTGAAGATACTTTTGCAAATGTCAACAACTCATGCTATAATATCATCACAAACTAGGGCAAATCATCAGCCTGCGGTAGTCGCAAACAGGCCGGAAAGCAAAGGGACGAGCATAAAACCGATCAAAGCGATGCCTCCGCCTGCCATAAGTTGCTTGATACCTTGACTTTTAGCACCGGGATTATCGTTTCCGTAGCCTTCCAGCATGTTTACAAGCCCCCATACGCCAAGTCCCGCGCCGATTGCGATAACAAGTGTCTGTAAAACATCTACTGCACTGTTGATAAAATCCATCACATTCTCCTTTACATAGTAGTTTAATGCTTTTTGATATAAAAACAGGGCCTTTCGGCCCCTGCTGGACTTAAAATAGTTATGTTTCCGCTAAACCGCATTTTACTATTGCGATTCGTTTGACAGGTCTATGACTGCGGCATTATAAACATCCCCTTTCTTTTCTTTCAGCTTCGTTGATAGAAAATCAGCTATATTGAACGTGTTTTCTTTATTAAAATCAGCAAGATACTGATAATTCGGATGACGCTCTATATCATATTTCTTTGACAAAAACGGCCTTTCGCCCCGTACTTGCAATATACACTTGCCCCCGTCCATAACGGCGATTTCGTCAACGCTCATAAGGTCTTTACCTAGTTTTTGGAAGTTTTGACTATGCGATTCCTGATTGCCCTTTGAAACAGAAGTGTTGTACATGTCAACGGTTTCCTTGCCGAGCATCTTTGACACTTCCTCTAAAGTGGTCTTTTCTTTGCCTCCCAGGAATAGAGTTGTGTCCATGTTGCCTATAATTGTATCCATATTGTCCTTGTATATAGATTTTAGCTGAGATTGCGCCTGCAATATCACGCAAGCTGAGATTTCGCGGGAACGTATTGTCGCTATTAGCTTTTCAAAGTTAGGTAACATTCCTATATTAGCGAACTCATCTAAAAGGCATCTAACATGAACCGGCAATCTGCCGCCAAAATCATTGTCCGCGCGATCACAGAGCAGGTTGAAAAGCTGGCTGTACATGAGGGCGACAATGAAATTGAAACTGCTGTCCGTGTCGGATATGATAACGAAAAGCGCGGTTTTCCGCTTGACAGGCACATATTCTTTGAGCTTTTTATCATATCTCATGTATCCGCCAAGTTTGTCTAACTCCAATTCGTCCTCGCTCATCATATCCCGGACTTCGGCAATATCAAAGGGCGCCAATCTCGCTCCGCAACTAATTAGTATACTTTTAGAAGTTTTTCCAGCAGCCAGTTTGAATTTTTTGTACTGTCTGAGCGCAAAGTGCTGAGGATTTTCTTCCTCTAACGCGTCAAAGATGAAATCAACGGAGTTTTTAAAGTTTTCGTTGTCTTCACGTACCTCCATACGGTTAATCATCTCAACAAGGCTGTTTATATTCTGTTCTTCCGGCGGAGCCTCGTAATGTATATAACCCACCAAAGCCTGATACAGCAGCGCCTCCGCCTTTACCCAAAAATCTTCTCCTGCTTTTCCTTCACCCTTTGTGTTGTTTATTAAAGTAGTGACGAACTTTAGTATATCTTTTTCGGAGCGAATGTAGTGAAAAGGGTTATATTTCATGCTCTTTTTAAAGTCTATTGTATTCAATACCTTTATGCGATACTTGTTCTTTTGCAGAAGTTTCCCTGTTTCAATTAGGATCTGTCCTTTTGAGGCGATTTGTCAAGGACAGATTTTTCGGCATAAAAAAGACAAGGTAAAATGAAATAACCCTGTCTTAAAAGGTTTGATGGAGTTACCTCCAAATTTCCGAGAGCAAAAACCGAATTTAAACAGCACTTCATGTACTTATATTACAAATACATGACTTTTCCACAAAACACTTGATATTTTCAAAACCGCCCCATAATTACCCGAGAACAGACTGTTTACTGTCTGTTCCTCATAGGAAGGCGGTTATTCTATGCTTGGCTATGCTAACATGAATTAAAGATACTATTTTAGACTCAGTTTTACATTGAGTTCTGTCGAATCAATACTGCTCTCTTTTAAATCCCCATACTTCAATCCAACTTACATCACAGACGAATTCTATTTTCCTCTTAAAAATTCAATAAGCATTATTAAGAAAGAAAATTCGACGCTCAGAACAGCATATCCGCCCATGAAACCTGTGATAAGCCTTCGTATGTTTGTCGATTCATTAATGCCGGTATATTGGATTAACCAATCGACAAACATAATAAGCAAGCAGAAAGTTATTACCCACCAGGTTGGCTTAATATACCAAAACAGAACAGCGGCAATTAATTGTCCTATAAAAACACCTGTACATCGGGCGCATACCGGAAACTGTTTTCCTTTATAGAAAAAACTCCGCTCAGGCATACGATGGCAAATGACGAGTTTCATTGCATTTAAAACTTATGGCCGCAGTTAGAGCAAACCCAGTAAGTGGTGTTTGTTTGCTTGGGCTGTCTGTTCATGGCTCCTCCGCAGAGGGCACCCAAAGGCCCCAGCAGAATATAACCGCAGCAGGCATTCTGCGTATTCATGCCCCCGCCCGTGGTTACGCTCTTTTGTTCAAACTGCAGATTATCCGAACCGCATTTAGGACATTTTAGCTTTTCGGAAACGGATAAAGCATCACCGTCGCTGGATTTCAGCGAATACTGAGCCATAATCCGCTTTATGCCATTCACGGCTGCTGCCTTCCCCGGCGTTTGACCGGACTGCTGCATTGCTCCTAAGATGCCGATCGAGGCTGTAAGCTCCTTCAGAAGCTTATCAATGGTAACGATGCCGTTATACTCATTTACATAAAGCTTGGCTTCGTTATATAAAGACTGAACAAGCGCATCAGCCTTTGCCTTTGCCGCTTTCCACGGCCCTTTGTAAATCGTGCCCATTTGCTCGCCCATACGCCCCAAAACACCGAGCGTGCTTATTTTCACAGGAAGGATTATAATATCAGCGTATAAACCTAAAGAAGCGGCAATAACCAGTATGCCTCCAAGCGCCTTAGTGAAACTGAGTTCAACTAGAATAAAGAGCAGACCAAGCACAAGTGCGCCTACCGGTACGCCAAGCCAGGTTATCAAAACCTTCTTTTTCGCCGCCTTTTCGGTTGCTATATCCTCGGCGGTTGTGCCGGGGACAGGCTTTAGAAAATACGTCCATCCCATCGCTTTCCACAACATTGTCTTGGTATTAATCTCCTCTTGAATATCCAAAATCTGGTTTGCTATGGCGTAGCATTCCTCAAGCGAAGAACGAAACTCGCCCGTTTGACTGTCCGTTGGCATTGTTAGCCCCTCCTTTTAATTTATTGTGTTTTAATGGTTCTCAAGCCAATCCGAGAATAGATTGCCATACTCATCAGCATCCTGTTCCGTGAACAAACTGTCGATATGCTCCGTAGGTACCACGTAGTCATATTCTTCAATGAGCTGATCTTTCTTATCAAAGCTTTCTTTGCAATTATAACCGTAAGTTGAATCAGCATGTTCAGCTTGTTCGTGCTGATAAGTGTGCCTTGTCTCATGTCCGATAATGTTTGCCAATTGGGACGGGTTATCAAGATGCTCTTTATTTATATGGATTGTATTGTCTTTGTCATCATAAGAGGCCTCCGCGCCGTCCGGTATATCTTCAGCCTTGTCATAACACACTCGCGGCTTAACCGACAGTTCAAGGTCATCAGCAATGGAGTCGCAAAGCTCGTCACATTTATCCATTCTTTCGTCCGGGCTAAGCTCCTTCCAGTTTTCACTTTTGAAAGACTCCAAAACCCTTTCGGTGCGGTCGCTCATTTTGGTTCCCTCAATTTCGGCCTGCATCTTGTCAAATTCTTCAAAAGCGGACTCCTGCTCGGGTGTCATCTCTTTAAACGGAGACTCCTCTTCGAGTGATTTTTCTAGGTTATCAGAATATTCCTTCAGCTCAGGATTATCCTTTTTTTCATTCGCGAATGTATCAAAATTTTCCGGTCCCTTTATTTCCGACATCGCTCTCCCCCTGCTTTCTTATATTATCCCTGCTTCGATATTCCAAAGCAGACTGTATCTGTCTCTGTCCCGGGATTCTAGCGCCTGCAATTTAAGGAGCTGTTCAAAGACACTTCTTTTAAGTTTTTCATCCTCAACCGTTATATAAACATCCAAATACGATGATACGGAATTCATAAATGCTTTGCATTTAACTAAATAGTCTTGCGTTATCTCGCTTTTTGAGTTTATAACAGGAGGCAGTTTGTCTTTAAATATGTCAAACAAGCCTTTAGCGTCGATTATTTTATCTACCATCTTCAAAAAGGCTTTATTCTTTGTTGATTTGGAATCATGGCTTATATAGCAGTTGTGAAACTCATTAATTATGCTTGTCAATCGGTTCTTAAGCGATTTATTTTCGGAAAAGTTATCAATTACAGCATGAAGCCTATTTAGGCTGTAACCTGTAACTTCCCTTTGAGTGAATAATTCGGTCAGCAACCCTCCCAATAGCCGCTTTTCGTTATCACGGTTATTCTTTGCCGGGGCTAATATTTCATAATTATTTTCCGCCTTATCAATATGAACCAGCACAGATTCAAGCCATCTGTTTTGATATACGACAGCGACGCCTTGTATTAACCTGCTTAACTCCAAAATCTGCTCTTCATGTAAACCGATTGCCCTTCCAACGGTTTCGCAATCCGTTGACAACGGCAAATTCATTACTATCTTTGTATTCGTGTTTTTAATAGCCGAAATGTCTACAGATGAAGGCGATTGATCTACTATTATAAAACCCTCTCCGTATGTCCTCATCTCGGCGATTGAACGGCTTATCATCTCCACCGACTTCCCCTGTACATTGGCACTCTCCATTCCCTGCTCTGTGGAGGTTCTCTTCAGCAGGTTATGCGCCTCTTCCAATACCGTAACATGCTTTAACGGTAAGTTAAGGCCTTTATGCTCAGACTGCCTAAATTCGCTTAATTTTAGCACCAAAAGCCCCATTATTAACGCCTGTGTCTCGGACGAACCTACTCTTGACAAATCAATTATAGTATTCTCGTTAAATAAAACATCCTCATCAATGGCGTTGCTAGTGAATATTTGACCGGTGAGGCCGTTTGTGAGGGACTCGACGCGGGTCACCAAAGCGCCAATATAATCGCCCTTCGTGTCAGCGGAAAACTGCTTTTCGTTCAGTATTTGAGGAAGGGCTACAAGCACATCGTTAAAGGTTGGGTATTTCCCATTTCCTCGGTCAATCCAAACAGAATGTTTCAAGTCCCATCCATGTATTATATAGGATTTCTCATAAGAGGCCTTCAGCAAAGCGGGCATTGCAGCGTATAATGGCCAGCAAGCCGAAAATATTTCAATTAACCTGTCCAGATGCTCAAGCACATGTATTTCATTATTAAATTCAAATGGATTGATGCTTAGCATATTATTATAGTTGGGATTTGTCGTAAATATATTAATTCCCGGAAGATTCCCAAAAGCTAGTTTATACTCGCCTTTCGCAGGCTCGATTACAAGGAATTTGACTGAATCATTGCCTATTCTATTCTTATCTGCAATGATTTCCTGAAGCATTTTATAAACCGTATTTGATTTTCCTGAACCCGTGGAACCTGTTACAAAGCAGTGTGACGTAAGAGAATTGACATCCAGTAGTATACGGTTTCCATAATATGACTTGTCCATATGATACACACAGCCGAGGTCAATGGCGCGCTTTTGATTATCGTCAAGTTTAATACTGCTCTCCCGCGTAAAGACATCACGGCCAAACGGGGCTTGTTCCACTACGACAAAGCCGCTCACCGAGCTTTGCGGCAAGCCCATTAACAATGGAAGCTCTTTTCCGCTTACCATCGCAGCCGATGAAAATATCTCCCGCTGTTTATTATATACATCACCTGTTACATAATCGCGAAGAGCCAGCTCAAAAATGAACAGCGGGTGCATACCGCAGCGAAGAAACTGAAGAATAGGAACAGTTTTATTTGAATATTTCTGTTCTTTTCTCCATAAGTTTACAAATGAATTCTCTACGCTTGTCTCTTCACCTGCAACCAAAGCTTTATAGGCGTTTGCCGCCACCATCGCGGTCTCGTTTGAATCGGAGATAAAATAGCAGGCGCTTTCCCACATTCCGTAACTCTCACAGTTTTTTATCCTAACTAACTGTTCATCTATCTTTTCCATCAAATTAATTATCGTCTTATCTTCATAAGTTATCTGTATACCTGAAGTAGTGCCTGCTGTGTTTGAAATGCTGTTCGAGACACCCTTTGTCACGGCATGGGCCTCGTTATAAATCTCGGCGATAGCGGTACCGGAATTTGTGCCGAAGCCCATAAAGGAAAAAGAGCTTCCAGATGTATTAGACTTGCTTATTCCTTCGCTGATTGTGTCGGATATGCCCTGGTTGGTTCCTTCCGTAACGGTTTCGCCGGTATTTTCAGCATACGATATGGTAGGCTTGGCAACCTTGGACATTTCGGAATAAAGCGCTTCAAGACCTAGTTTGTGATCTTCAATCACTGCTTTTGGCAAAGGAGTTGATATAAAAACAGCCGTATAAGTTTCACCTTCCATCGCGGCCATTGTATCGATAAACTTCTCAATTCCTTGCACAAACTTATCCTTGTCCTCATCCCTGCTCCCCGGAACAATAAAAACAGAAGAAACAGCTTTGCCCTCGTAATTATCGGCTGGAATAATTTTATCCAGCAAATCTGCCATTTCAAACGCATCAAGCGCACTGTTTATATTCGCTTCATTATGATGCTTATTGATGCCTGGGAAATTACCGAAAAGTCCTTTCTCGAGTATATTGTAAGCCACATTCGTTTCCTTATGCGAGATTCCAATATAATAATCTATACCACTCGGTTTTCCGTCAACTATCAGTATAATGCTACTCATAAAATTATAAAGAGCAGCATAAACACTGGTTAGTTTATCGTTTAAATTCTCTGTTTTATCAAAAACGAGTTTGTTTAGCTTCAAAAACAGCATTTCCGCGCTTTTTTCATATTTTATCTCTAAGAAGTCTTTGCCTAATATATCTGTTAATGTGTAGGGATCATACTTTTCCAAGTCAATTAAATGGCTTTTGTTGATAAAAAAGCTAGCTTTGTCAACGTCGGATTTAATAAGGTCGAGCATTTGAACAGGTGTCACAGCCATAATAAAGCCCCCTCCTGGAAAATATCAATCAACGAAAAACGATATAATCATCATAATAACATAAATTGCGAAAGATACCGAGCAAAGCATAAAATTCAGTATTATCGCAAACTCAAAAATCTTTCCCCTTGACGCGAACGAGTCCTTTGAGTTTAAAATCCCCTGCTTGAACTCGCTGAATCTGTCAATCCCGGACTCTAGGCTTAGCGACATTTTGCTTATCGTTTTCATTCCCTGGTTTACAAACTTTATAACATGGCTTCTGAAAAACATAAACGCGACAGGAACTAAGAGAATAAATATCAGCATGAATATAAATACCCCCCGTCCATCTTGCCATGAAAAGTCAAAAGTGAACAAAGAAACTATAATCTTAACAACTTGAGGAATCGAGAAAGCGAGTGATCCAGCAAAAACCGCGATTCCTATTAAGTTATAGTTTCTAAACCTATTGACCTGCGTATTAACCGAATCGGCGAGATTTCTATAGGCTTCGGCGTTTTTTTGCTCAACTTCGTCGACCTTCCGCTTGATATCATTCACAATATTGGTATACTTAACGGTAATTTCCATCACAGATCCGGTTTCATCCTTAACCGTCAGTGAATACTGCTTTGCCTGCTCCGAAAGCTCGCTTATTTTCTTAAGCGTCCTTTGGGCGTCAATCGGAATCAAATCGGCTACTTTATTCTTCGCGTCGGCGTCTTCGCAGAGATTTGTCGCCTTCATCGTTACATCGTCAAACCGGTTCAGCTGCTCCTCGGCCCCGGAGATATGAGCGTCACATTCATCAAATATAATTTCCTTACCGCCGAAAAGTTCGTCAATAGCCATGCATAAGCTTTGCAAAGAATGCTTATGCGCTTCGGCACTGGACATCCCGACCCTTATATCGTCAAGGTTCCTTAATGGTTCCCCATCAACAGCCCCTATTCTTTTGCTTATCAAGCCCCCGATAGGTTGAGCGGTTTTATCAAAAACTGAAGACACTCTGTTTTGTACCTTCGCAATTGAGGAAGATAATTGATTGCTTTCACCCTGTTCATTTTCCTCATCATCAGTAGTTGAAACATCAATGGTTAAGGTAGCCCAATTGCTTCCGAGTTCAATCCATTCAACTAAATATGCGTCGATTAGCGGCTTCTTATCCTCAAACGCTAAGTATATTTTTTGTAGCTCGTTGTTGTTCTTAGCGGCATTGTCAGCCTCAGTCCGGCGTGTTTTATAGTTATTTATCATATCCGCCGTAATGTGTCTCATTTCGGTGATAATAGACTTTAAATTGATAGACTGCTGAGGCGGTTTTGGCTGATCATCTATGGCTTCTCCATCACTTATACCAACACTTATATTGGCTGAATCATGGGACATACTATATTTATACCCATTTATACCGCAAAAACGCTCAAAAATATCGGTGCTGTTAGGCCTGCTTGGGTAAATTGACAAAGCGTCAGTAAGTTTCCCGACGAAATGAGTACATACCTCCGGATAAGATAACGCATCCGTTCCTTCATTGTCTATACGGCTTGCGATTTCCTCAAACGTCTTATTCACGGACAAAAAAGAAAGGTATAAATCGTAGGATGATTTATTAGCGTCTTTTTCGCTTCCGCTAAAAAAAGCAACTATTTCTGAGCATATCTCTTTTTCCCAGGCGTCACTGTAACGTTCGGCGGCGGCTTTAGCCTTGAACGCCAAAGTCGTAGCCGGAATGGAATGGGTATCCATTGATAAAAATTCATAAATAGAAAGCTTTCCTGTCGCGGCTATTTTTGAATGTACAGCCTTGAAAAAATCCATGTTACCGGGCAATTCAAGCCCTAATTCTGTATGTAGGGTTATACTGTCCATGAATTGGCCTCTTTTCTTTTTTCC
>JAISVH010000077.1 GCA_031271685.1 Eubacterium sp.
CTTTTTTTGTTCGCCTGATGCCGCATAACCGTCCACACGTCATCGCCGGTTATGTCGTCAAACGGGTAGTCCTCATAAGCGAGCGGCATTGTCAGGCAGTATTCAATTAGTTCTGCGCGTGTCATATAAGCAATGCCATTTCAACTTCGCCGGATTCGGTTCATTTTCCACCGCGACGGCACGGAACGGAGCGCGGCTGTATAGTCAAGGCACACTTCCTCGGCAATCCGCGCGTAAATTTCGTCCGCCGCGTCAAACCCCGCGCGGTCATAGGCGACTGCCGCCGCCGCGTAAAAGTACAAACCAAGCGAGTGCGTCAGCGTATGCACGACCGCCGAACCCTATCCGACAGCCCGTGCCGCCACCTGTTCGACAGGATTGCCTTTAAGCTCACGGGCGGCGGCGTGGCACTCGTTCAAGATAATATTTTTGACGATAGGGAACTGCACTTTACCGTCTATATAATCTCGCGCGGCGTTCACCGCGTTTCGCGGCCGACCGTCGCCGGGCAATGCTGTTCAAAAATGGGGAGCATTTTATTTTTAGCGTATTTAAGACACCACCCGCGGATGGTATCTTTGTTCTGCGTGTCAATCAGGTCTTTAAGGACGGACACAGACGGCGCGTTTACGTTGCCAAACGACTTGCGAAGTTTCTTAGCCATTACACTCAGCCACCTTTCCGCACCAAGAAGCGATTTCCGTAATATGCGAGAGCTTGCTCACCACCGAAACTTTTATAAGGGGTAGTAGGCATTGACCACGATATTTTTTAACAGCACCATATATTTTTAATGTCATTTTGAGCATCAGACGGACTTCCCTCAAAATAGTTTTTTATGTGTTCCGGCTGTAAGTCGATATATTCATCAACATTCATCAGTTCTGCGAGCTTCGCGTTTAGCTTGTCCGATTCTTCTTTATCAAGTGCGGAATAAACATCATCGCAAATTAAGCGACCGCGAACGTCGTCAAGCGCATCGGCATAGAGCGGCAGAGCCATAAAAGCCGGAAAAATTTTTCCGTCCACAGTTGTGATTCCGAACTTGGCCGCAGACTTGAAACCGAAGCGCGGATAAAAACTTTCGTGGCCGAAAATCAACACGGCGCGGAATCCCAATTTACGCGTTGCCGTCAAAGTATCTTTTATCAACCGTCCGCCTACTCCATTACGCTGATACTTTGGTTAAACGCTAACAGGGCCAAACATGGGCGTTTCCCATTCGCCGCCGTTATCGTTTACGACCTTGCTCCGCATATACATGATGCCCCCGATAACCTCGCCATTCAACTCCGCGACATAATCAAGCTCCGGCCCGAAAGCTGGGACAGAGCGCAGCTTATGGGCAAGCAGAGCCTCATCGCCATCCGCATGTTCGGCGTTCAGGAAAGCCCGGTAGGTCTGTTTTCCAATCAAACTTTTTTTCAAGGCATACCTCAACCCTGTAGGCTATCTCATTGTGTTCGTCGGCTTTCCGTATGAATTTTTTCATTTCATCTTGCCGTTGTTCCTCTGCACAGTTCATCATTTCAATGAAACCTTCATTCTCCATCTACTCAACACTCATAAAGTTTTGTGTCCAGTTATAATTATAAAAGCCTACGCCGATATGAGTATAGCTTGCATCCAAGATATTTGCCCTATGCCCAGAAGCGTTCATCCATTTTTCAACGACTTCTTGAGGAGTTCTTTGTCCTTCCGCTATATTCTCTGCGGCAGATTGATAAACAATCCCTGCATTATCCATTCTGTCAAACGGACTTAATCCATCGGGACTAATATGGTCAACAAATCCTCTTTGTGCCATATCAACGCTATGCGTTCGCGCAACGGCAGCTAATTGGTCGTTCCATATAAGAGGGTTAATGCCTTGCTTTTCTCTTTCAAAATTTACAAGCTCAAATACTTTCCGCTCAAACGCTGCCGCGTCTATCACTGTGTTAGCCGGTGTTTGTATGTCACCAGCGTTGTTGGCTTGCAAATCTAAGGGAACGCCAGCATTTATTATGTTTAATGACCTCCCAATATTCGCTAACGCGGTTATACACTCTCCTATGGTAAGGGTTTCGCCTTCAATACTGATAAACTGTTCAATATTGTGAATGTTAATATCCAAGAAACGCATCATACTGCTTAACGCGTATATAGCATCAGTTTTTGGAACGGCACTGTATACTGACTGTTCATCGTCTTTTGCCGGTGCAATATCCCAAGCTCTCATAACGGAATAAACATCATCCAACTTTACGTTTGAACTACCTATTCCGCTTTCATCTACAAGCAATACTCCGAGTTTTTTTGTGTACGCTTCCATAAATTTCATAATAAACAAATAAAAATCCGCCGAACTCATGTTTTCGCTGTAATTTATAGCTCGTCCGAGTCTGAAACCTTCGGGGTAAATATCGTTGTCCTTCAAATAAATCGTATCCGGTGTATCTGTTGATTCCGCATAACCCGAACCGTCGCTTAACTTTATACTGCCTAAGCTGTTCAGAAGCATATTTAACGTATCAAAGTCTCCGCCTGCAAAATGACGCACCGTTTGTCCATCGTAAAGAACAAATTCTCCCAAATAGACTGGGGTGTCTCTGTAACCGGCTGCGTTTTCAAATTTCGGGCTTGTATCAGAAGATATACCGAGCAGCGGCACATTCATTTCTTCAAGTAACGGAGGTAAATCAGCCCTGTGAAAGACCTGAATAATACATGAGTAGCTATAGCAAACAGCAAGAAACGGTATCTTAGCATCGTACATCTTATCAATCTGCTCAACCGTTACCTCATGGTAATGGGGGCTGTTTATGTATTGTCTGTCTGTTTTTACTTCCGGCTCTTTGAAGATTGGCTCAAACCCTCCGTTGGATGTACGCGTCAACACCTTAATTGGTTCTTCTATATACTCTCCGGTCAAATAATTATTGCCATTTGCAATCAATCCGTTTCCGATTTGCCCCCAATCGTTATTACCTTTGGTATATACATCGCCGGCATATAAAAACGCGGTATTTCCGCCACCGGTAACGGTTATATCCGTTATACTGTTTGCGTCGTAAAAACCGCTGTCTTTTATAATAAAATCGTACCCTGTCCAAAAACCCGTACCATTAGGAACTTCGCTGAAGCCTTTCGTCCCCCGCGGCAGGATGTTGTCTGAACGTGAGTATTGTGAGTATGACAATTTTCGTGTCGCTCCTAAATTAGAATCGTCCACCTCATACCATTTCCCGTCAGAACGCTGAAAAATGGTTTCAGTATTTAACTTTACAATATCAATAGCATCATCAGCGATTTTTATAGGTTCTGTAATATAAACATCATCCTTATAAGAATGACCTGAATACCATAAACTGTTGTCTTTTTTCAGTATGAACTCGCCTTCAAAAGAACCTGCATTTGCAAAAATTGCTTTTTTTACGTTATTAGAAACCTCAGTCAAATTTGGAATATAATATTCGCCCTTTAACACATCTTTTTCGGTATGTTTTATTCCGGTAAACCATAGTGTGTCCTTATTGTCTATAATAAAAAGCCCCCATGCAAAACCGTTATAATTCGCCGCATCAATATAGACGGCATTGTCCGCCATTTTTACCGGGTACTTTGCAAAACCATAGATGTCATATATTAAATTCATATTCTCATTTGCTATACCTTCGTAAAACAAGTACATTCCTGACCGATATACTGAGCCATCACTTTTTAGCACAAATAGCGCGCCATTAGAGTCGATTGTTGCTACAGAAACGGCATCGCTCATTATTTTTTTGGGGTATATCGCATCATATGCTCCCGTCGTTTGAACATGGAGCGAACCCATCGCCCATAAATCCCCGTTTTCAGCTATAGCATATGTGGCGTGCTGAGTCTGTGCCAAGCGCATAGGATATGGGAATGACTCTG
>JAISVH010000089.1 GCA_031271685.1 Eubacterium sp.
TGAATTCTTCTGAAAAATCAACATAATTCGCTTCTTTATTTTTTTGATTGAAGATATCCGCAAAACCACTCAAATCATAATTGCCGCTACTTATAAAAAAAACTATACCTAATAAAAACACGCAAGAAATTATAAAATTAAGCTGCTTTTTAAATGTATTATCCGGCACCAACATTTTTATAACTGTAATTGATATGGCATAAATCGCGATTTCAAGCAAAGCATTGGCCATATTAGCTCCCCTTTCCGATTATCAGCATCAACGCGATTGAAACTAACATCAAAAGTGCGAAGCAGATAATCAGCGCCGAAATAATTTTCATTACGCTCTCACCGCTTTTTATAAGCGATGACAATCTTATCATTCCGAACAAATCGCTTATACCTGCGGCAACGGCCAGCGACAACCTATAACAAACTACAGAGCCGAATGCGGGCAGCAAAATAAATAAGCCCGCGATTATTCCAAAAGTGCCTGTGCTTGCTTTGATTATCCCAACACTCGCGTTAACGGTGGACAGAGCATCGCCCACCGCGCCGCCAATAATCGGAACGCCGCCTGAAACAACAAATTTAGCGGCCTTCATAGTAACGCTGTCTGCCGAGGAGGTTAACAAGCTTTGAACCGACAGCATTCCGGCAAAAACAGCAGTTATAAAGCCTAGCCCCCAAACGACTATTTTTTTAATCAGTTCCGCAATCCGCTCAATGTTAAGTCCGGGGTCAACCGCCCCTGCCAAAGATATTCCCAGAACGCAACCGGTAAGCGGAGTGAGAACTGCCGTTATAAGCTGAGCAAAAAATCCTGCCGCTATCATCATGGCTGTTCCAAACACACCGGCTGTGGCCAACTGTCCCGTTATCGCCATCAGTCCGGCGAAGATTGGAATAAAGGTGGAAAAAAACGTTCCCGCGGAACCCAAAACTTTTGATATGCTCAATACGCACTCAGAAATATGCACGCTTATCATAACGGCGCCAGTAGTAACAGCTACAACCGAGAAAGCCTCTCCCGCCTTGCCACTTCCCGTACTGTCACGCACCGCTTCAGCCGCCGCGTATAATAAAATGACTCCAACAAGCGAAAAAAGCATTGTAAGAGGCCTTTTGATCTCTATTAAAAACACGTCCCAGGCATGAGAAAAAAAATCTCCGGCACTAAAATCTAACACTCCTCCGTTATCTGGTTCTACATTATATTTCCCAAGCGTTTCCCCAACATCGTTTGGCAAAGCTTCGATAAGTTCTTCTTTTCCATAATCATCTTTCGGCGACTCTTCCGCAAAAACTGGGATATAAAGCAAAGCCGTCATTATCAGCAGAAGCAATAAAAAAATAACAAAGCTTTTCATTTAAACCTCATAATATTCTCAAAATATAGTCAATAAGCTATAGTTAATTAACTTATGAAATATCAAGAATATAGCAGTTTTACTTTTTATTGACTATAATTCAAAATGCTATAATACGTAAGATCATTTTATCAACTGCGTTACAATATCTACCAAATTGTTAAACAACGGCAATGATATAGCGACGATAGCTATTTTGCTCGCCATCTCCAACTTGCCGGCAATCGCGGTTTCGCCTGAGTCCTTGCAAACATCTATCGCTAACTGTGAAATATAACATATTGCAAGCGACTTTAGCAGAACCTCGATATAAATGCCGCTTATCCTAACGCTTTCCGTAAGTTCGGATATATCATTCAACATCGGGGTTATGGCCGCGACTGCCGCCGCGAGGATTGTTACCCCCGCCGCAAGGGAGATATAAACAGAAAATTCAGGCTTATACTGTTTTATAACAATTGACAGCACAGCGGCTATCAATCCTATTGCCACCAAAGATATAATATTCATTCTATACGGCCCTTTAATATAATCCGAAAACTGACTTTATTGTGTTGAACAGAGCTGCGATTTCCTTTATTATCATCATTAAAACCACAATTAGCCCGGCTATGGTCGTCATCATTGCCTGCTCTTCACGTCCGGAATGCTTTAGCAGCTGGCTCAGAACCGCCACAATGATTCCTATAGCAGCAATTTGAAAGATTAAATCTATTTCCATAGCCTGTCCTCTTAATTATATAATAATTACCGCAGCCAGTAAGCCGGTCAAAACACCGACAGAACGGTACATTTTTCCTTTTTTTTCGTATTCTGCTCGGGCTGCTTCAAGATTTGCCGATAGATAAAGACGATTGCTTTCAAGCATTGCCGTTTGGCTTTCGGTGTCGCTTTTCCCTAAACTCTTTCCAACTGATATGATGATCCTTTTATCCTCTGCCGTCAGCGGATAAAGCTTTTCAGACTCAGCCGCCCAAGCCGTTTCAGGCTTGCCCCCCCCGCGAAGCGGTTCCATGATATTTTTTAAGAATACATGCCTTTCCGAAAAATTTTCAATAATATTTAAAAGCGGAGTTTGCCTGCAACGTATTTCAATATCAATGTCACGAAACATCAAAATAAAATCCGATAACAGTTCCGCGCGTTTTTTTAAATACGACGACTTATACAGCCCCCAAGCGAGACCTGTCAATACTGTTGAAACGGCACAGATTATATTCAACATTCCCGTTATTCACCTTCACTTCCCAAAATCCTTTTATCTTTCCAATTTCCGCACCTGTCCCCAAAAGGGCCAAATGGCTTATTCCCTTAGTTTCTATAACCGAATGCAGCCCTGAGCAATTTAAATCCTCAACGCCGGAACAGTGAGCTGTAAGCAAAAGTCTCACCCCGCTGTTGACGCAATATCTCATCTTGGCATAGTCAAACCCTATTTCGTCAGTGGCGATAAACTCAGGCGACAGCGCGCGCAACGCCCTTATAAATCCTTCAGATTTTGAAAAGTTATCCAAAACATCGGTATTTGCACCAAGATCAAAGTGGAGTTTCCCCCCGCACTTAGCGGCTAGTTCTCCACGCTCGTCTACAACGGCAACTTTATAAAAATTTCCTATATTACGGATAAGATCTCTTAAAACGGTTGTTTTAGCGCTTAAAGGACGACCGATTATCAAAAGGCCTTTAAGATCGTCTATGCGTTGGATTATATGGTCGAACAATAAATCCGAACATCCGGGATACTCTCCCGCTATCCTAAAATTCATCGAAGTTATCTCTCGAATGTTTTGTATGCTACCGTCTCCTCCTGTTACGGCAGTGCCGCAAAAGCCTACGCGGTGTCCTCCGTCTATGGTAATATAAGCTTCTGCAATTTGCTTTGTATATGTATGTACCGAATAACGACATAGCACTCTTAATATTTCTTCTAAATCGGCGGCCGACGTTTTAATGTCAAGGCAAATTCTATCGGAGGGCGCCGAAAGCTCAAGAGTCACAAAACGACCCTCTCGAAGCCGTATTTCCTGCACCCGTGATCGAACGGCAATAGGCAGCTTATTAATCCTTGAAAAAATCTCGGGGATATAATCCGAAAGAGTTTCAATATTTTGCTTTCTTGCTAAAATCATATTTTCACTTCTTTTCTAAGTTTGTCCTTCAATTCTATGCCGTGAAACCAATAAAAAGAACAAAAAATAAAGCCGACCCGCAAGGGTCGGTTCAAACATCTTCGGCGGAACGCTTCCCGTATTTTAACAAGCGACGGCGAGCGTAACCATGAAATTCATTTCTATGTTTGCACAATTTGCTATAATTAACTAATCAACTATATCTCCGCATTATCCTATCCCCAGTTTAAGTTTTCCGATATGCGTATCCTCAGAAAACGTGACAGCATTATATATAAACATCACGCTGTCATATTCCTCCGGATTTATATACTGATTATAGTCAACGTTAATATAACGCATATCAACAACTGTTATCTCTCCCCAGTTTTTAGCCAAAAAAGGAATCAAACTGTGCGCATAGCTGTCCTTAAAAACCAAAAGCTTTCCCATGTCGTTTCTTAGCTTAGACTTTATCTTTAGCAGAGGCGTATTCTGTCCCAAAAAGCTTGAGTATTTATCTTTTTTATCAAGATATTCCCTAAAATAGATCGAAGAGCGAGATTGATAGCCTTCCTCTCCCAATACAGAAATGGTAGTTTCTGGGTCTCCTCCGCTAAGGATGTAATAGTCTATGATATCTGGCTCCACAGCGCTGTCGAGAGTTTTGGAATAAAGCGTGCCCCTAAAATCGTCAGCTGCCCGCTCAACCGTAAAATCATCAATGCTATAAGGAGAAAATCCCATGACCCGCCCCGATTCAAGGTAGGCAAGATTAGCCCCTAAACTGGTCCAATGATGGTCGGTGCGGTAAAATATATATTTATCCCGGTTCTGATAAAGAATATCGGTAACATTTATCGGAGTGACGCCGGTAAGATAATTTTCGCAATAAGAAATATACTTGCGCATGTCGTCCACATCAAAATTCGCCGCCGCCGGCAGCAAGTCATTGTAGATTTCAAGAGAAGTCGGCGCAAGCAAAAAATACATAGTCAAGCCGGGATACCGTTTAGAAAACATGTCAATCGCGTCAAGATTTTTTGCGGTTTTCTCAATATTTCTTTCCCATGACTGCATCATTCTGCCGCCATAGGTATACACCCCGCTTATATTCATCTTGCCCATAACCCTCTCAGAGTTGTTCTTTATGTTTATCCACTTTTCCCTCCATATAAACATATCGGAATCCCACTTATCAAACCCCTCCATAAATTCTTTGTCTGTTAAACTGTTAAGCGAAATATTCGGAAAAGAGGCAAGATATCGATTTTCGTTTTCTGAAAAGGGGTACTGCTCTTTAGGCATGGCAATAAGCGTGCCAATTGACAATCCCAACAATATTACGGCGAAAAAAACGATCATCATTTTTTTATACATATCTCCTCCTAAAAGTTAAAATACAAAAACGGATTATATGTCGCGTCCACCAAATAGGCTGTAACAAGCAGCAAAACCGCAGTTTGCAAAATAACCGACGAATACCCTAAAGCTCCTGGCCACCGCTTTTTTATATTATCGGCAATACGCTTTATTATGTCTGTGCTGCCAATGGCGCAAACGATAAAAACTACTCCGTAATTAAGCAGATAATAAAGCGACATTCCGTCATACAATCCGGATTGCCCGAATCCGAACATAACCCCTATATATTCGCCGGCGGTCGGCAAGTCGGCTGTGTCAAACAGAACCCATCCAAGTATTACTAAAAACAAAGTATAAGCCGAGCGCAGAATGTCAGGTATTTTTTTAAGAAGCTTACCCAAAAATAGTTTCTCCGCTATTATGACTAACCCATACAATACACCCCAAAGAATAAAGTTCCATCTTGCTCCGTGCCAAATGCCCGTGCACAACCACACTACCGCGAGATTAAACACCGTTCGCCATGTTCCTTTTCTGCTTCCTCCCAATGGAAAATAAACATAGCTCCTAAACCACGAACCCAGAGTTATATGCCAGCGTCTCCAAAACTCGCTTATACTTTTAGATAGATAGGGATAATCGAAATTATGAGGAAAATTAAATCCCAATATTTTCCCTAATCCTACCGCCATATCGGAATATCCGCAAAAGTCAAAATATATCTGAAAAGTAAAGGCTAAAATACCCAACCACGCGGTCGCCGACGGAACCCCGTCAAGAGGCATCGCCTTTACTTCAGTCCAAAGAGAGCCTATGTTGTTCGCTATCAAAACCTTTTTTCCAAGGCCGGTTATAAATTTTAATATCCCCTCGTAAACCATGTCAAGGCTGTGAATTCGATGCTCAAGTTCGTTTGCCACATCCTCATATTTAACTATAGGCCCCGCTACGATCTGCGGAAATAGTGTTACAAACGCCGCAAATGTGACCGGATTTTTCTGCACCTTTATGTTACGCCGGTATAGGTCTATAGTGTAGGAAAGAGTTTGAAAAGTAAAAAAGCTTATTCCTATGGGAAGAGGTAGACCGGGATCAGGAATATTAAAACCAAAAGCATTATTTAAGTTTTGTATTATAAATCCGCTGTATTTAAACATTCCCAAAAGGCCAAAGTTCATGATTATCGAAATTATCAGCGCCGCACGGCGTATCTTTGTGCTGTGATCAAACCTGTCCATAACCAAACCGGCAAAGTAATCGATAAGAGTGGAAAGGATCATGGTAAAAACATAAAATGGCTCACCCCACGCATAAAATATAAGTCCGCTTATCAAAATATGAAAATTTTGAAAACGGCGGGGCAAAACGTAATATAAAACCAACACCAACGGCAAAAACACATATAAAAATGTAATGCTTGAGAATACCATACTTACTCCAAATAATAATTAATAGAATCAATTAATAAGACCGCTTTTTTGTAATCATCCAACTCATAAAGAGAATTTAACGCTTCAAGCAAAGCGGTTGCCGAAAGATTTTGCGGCAATGCAAGCTCTTTTAACAGTTTTTTCCTTTTTTGCTTTGAGTCTTTGGCACCGATTAACCCATCGTCGAATAGCATTTCTCTGTTAAATACGGGGCCCGTTTTTTTTAGAATTGTTTGTGATTTTTCAGCAACTAGTTTTTCCAAAAATTTCTTATCTATCCCCTCAACTCCCAACAATCCAGACCTTGACGGCTTTTCTTTCCTCTTTTCCTTGCCTAATATTTCGGGAATATATATATGTCTGATATTTCCGCCTACCGTTTGTTTTAAATAATTTCTTATCTGCCGTCCTGCGTTATCGCTGTCGGTGAGGATAATCACCCCATCTTTATGGGCATACGCGCGAATAAGTTCTAGTTTTTCTTTGTCTTTATAAATGCCGAAGCCGTTAGTTACAATTATAACTCCGTCAATAACCGATTCTAGCTTTATCTTGTCATATCTGCCCTCGACAACTATTGCTTGAGACAATTTTATTTTATCAGTTATAAAGCTCATAAAACACCTATTAACTCTACTATAACATTTTGAAGCGCAACCTCGCTGTCAACCGGAGAGCTTTTCAGTTTTTTATCCGCGCTGTTTAGGGCTTTTAACGCCGTGCGAACCTTAGCTAATCCCAAAACATTCGCCACATTCATCGATTTCGAGACTGCCCACGCCCTGTTCGCCGGATAAGCAAAATCCCTTATGATATCTGCGGTGGAAAACCCTTTTTTTGTTCCCAAAATAATACGATAATAATCTGCAAATGTCATTCCTAGCGCTGACAATATTACCACAGGCTGATGCCCCTGCAAACTAAGTTCATTTAATTTATTAAACGCTTTAGCTGTATTTTTTTCGATTATAGCCGCCGACAACTCAAAAATTCCCGTATCGAGCCGCTTCGTTACAAGCGCGTCAATATCAGATTTTGTTATAGTCCCGCCCTTGCCCGCATAATCGCAAAGCTTGTCCATTTCTCTCCCGATAAGAGTTAAGTCCCGCAGCGTCATCTCTGTTAAGTACAAAGCCTCCGATTTAGAAATATTAACTTGCCTTTTGGCCGACTTTTTTATTATCATTTGCGCTATTTTAGCCGGCGAGAGATAATCGAATTTTACGGCTACCCCTTCTTTTTCAACAGCGGCGATTATTTTTTTTGGTTTTGCTTTAGAGCTGTCCAACTCAACGATGACATTGCTTATAATTAAAATTGTGGTGTCCGGAACCTGCCCTATCATTGTGCAAAATGCCTTTACGGTATCGCTGTCAAGCTTATCATAATCTATATCAGCAAGCAAAACAACCTTAAAAGGCGCAAAAACAGGCAAAGCCTCAACCGCCTCGCAAAGCCTGTCTATGCGAAACTCCGATAACTTTAAAAAATTAAATTCTTTTAACTCTTGATCTGTTTCCTGCAGGTATTTTTTTAAAATGCGTTCAGTATAGGTTTTTGTCAAAAACGCTTCCTTACCAAACAGCATATAAATGTTACACGTATCGCTTGACGCTAGCCTTTTTTTAAAATTAGCTTCATCTGAAATCATTTATAATATTCTCTTTCAAAAATAAATTTGGCTTTATCATAATAAGCATTTATTTTATTTTCATCTTCACTTGTCATTCTATTACTCAAAAATACTATTGTTTCCGCAGGGATATTAGGTATATTTTGCTTGCTTCCTGTTATTATTTTTATATCCGAATATTCCATTATGCTAGATATTTCCGAAATGGAGATTTTTAATTCACCTGTCTCAAGTATATATTCCTCGTCTGATTTGTAAAAACTGAATTTACCATCAATATCGTATATGAAATCTTTAATCTCATCTGAATATGCGATATATCCTGTGCTAAGTGGCTCATAAATTTCAGAGTTTTCAGTAAATGCCAAAAACGCAGCTTCATCTAAAAAATTTTCCTTCAAATACTCTTCGATACGGGTATGTATTTTTTGGTTGTCTCCGGTTGCGATAACCGCCGCAGAATCTCCTTCTCGTAAAAAAACCGCCCCATATACACCGTCACTAAAAACCTCAAGACTCGTTTTAGGATAATTTTGATACTCTCGCACAACTGTCATAAAAAACAACATGCAAACTGACAACAACGCGGCTTTATAAGTTTTTGAGCTTTTTTTAAATATAATTGAAACAGTTATTATAAAGCATACAGAAATCAATAACCACCAAAGGATAAAATCATAATTAAGCGGAATATAGCCATATTTAAATCCAGCAAAAAATTCTATCATCCTTACCATAATTTTAGACATGAATCCTGCGGCATATAAAAAAAGAGTAAGATATCCGCCTGACAGCGCGAATACTACCATACAAATAAACCCGAAATAGAAAAACGGCTGTATCAATATATTTATAATGACGGCAGTCAGTGAAACACCCTCAAAAAACACTATAGCTAGCGGCAAAGTGCAAAGATATGCGCAAACCGAGCACAAAAACAACTCTGCCACACTTTTGACCAACGCATTAAATCGCGAAAGCGACAACCTTTGAATAACGTGCGGCGCTACAACGCCTACTCCGAACGTGCCTGCCGCCGACAATAGTAACCCTATATCTCGGCAGGCAAAAGGAAATGGAATTATAATTATCAATATCGCAACACCAAGTGAATTTAACGTGTCGCCTCGCCGCAAAAACAATTCGCCGCCATAAAACACCAACATCATTATCCCCGCACGCACAACCGATATCGAAAGATTAAAAAACACAATTAAAATCAGCGTCGCCGTTAACAGCACGCCATATCTTAAAAATCTTCTGCGCAAAAGCGGCGTTCTATTTAATGCATTCATTAAAAGGTGAACGATAACCGTTAGGTGAAGTCCCGAAACCGCTGTCAAATGCGAAGTGCCGGTGCTGCGCACATCGGAGTTCAGACCTGGCGAAAGGTCACTTTTATCACCTAAAAAAATACCGCTTAAAAACGCCCCGTAATCATTGGGAAGAGATTTCATGATCCGGCTTTTTATCTGCCGATTGAACGCGCTTATATAATGATTAGGAAGATAAAACTCCGCTTTTTGGATTTCCAATCCCGAATCTGCGTTGGCCGACAGCAAAATTCCCTTTGAATAATAATAATTTTCAGCATCAAAAGCTGCTTTAGACTTTAAAGCGGCTAATTTACCGTTAAATGTTACGATATCGCATATACTTACCTCTTTATCGTCTGCATATAAGATAAGCCGAGCTTTTTTTCCCGCCAGATCTGCATCGATCAGATAAGAAGATCGATCATTGCCGGAATAATACCGCTCTTTGACCGTTCCGCTTATCCGCAATTTTGACCCCGCAAGATTTATAATCGGCAGATATCCCATAAGAATATAAAATCCAAACAAACCAAATCCTACTGAAGCCGCAAAAGCGGCAAGTCCATAACCCCCCTTTTT
The DNA here is from genome assembly GCA_031271685.1 of Eubacterium sp. Lineage (GTDB taxonomy): Bacteria > Bacillota > Clostridia > Oscillospirales > Ruminococcaceae > Ruminiclostridium_E. The sequence goes on from JAISVH010000089.1 coordinate 9,784, forward strand.
AGCCGCTTTCAAAATCGCCGCAAGCAACATAAAAAAACCGCTTAAAACAAAGCAGTAAAAATGCCCTGTAAAGCTTGCCGCAATCATCGCCAACAAAACCGCAAACCCCATAACGGCTGCTTTGCGGTCAGTAATACTACCGACCATTATGTCCTCCCTAAAGATGTCCGATTGTTATCCAAACTTAGCTTCAAGTTTGCGTCCGCCGATAATATGAAAATGCAGGTGTTTCACTGACTGTCCTCCATCCTCTCCAACATTGGTGAGGATCCTGTATCCGTTTTTTAAGTTTTTCTGCTCTGCTATTTTTTTTGCCGTGAGCAACATCCTGCCCAAAAGAGCCTCCTGTCCTTCTTTTGCCATATTTATTCCATCGATATGAACTTTCGGGATAATAAGGGCATGGACAGGGGCGACCGGATAAAGATCATTAAAAGCTAAAATCTCGTCGTCCTCATAAATCTTTTCGCTTGGCAATTCTCCTGCCGCAATTTTACAAAAAATACAACCTGCCATGCTGTTCCTCCTATATTTTTTCAACGATTCCGGAAAGCGCGGTTAACGCTTCTCCTACTTTAGAAATGTCATTTATTCCGGCCATAGCGCTGTCAGGCTTTCCTCCTCCTTTGCCGCCGGCAACCGCCGCGACTTCTTTAACGATATTTCCGGCATGGGCGCCTTTCAAGACTGCTGTTTTCCCGCATTTGCAAAGTAAATTTACCTTATTTCCAGATAACCCAGCCAAAAGCATAACATAATTATCAGTTTCTGTTTTTATTTCATCACTTATTTTCCTAAGTGAACCGCCCTCCGTTTCAGATAATTCCGCGGTGACAACTTCAAATCCGTTTATGCTTTCACTTTTTAGGTTGCCCGCTAATCCTGAACTCCCCAGTTTTCTCTGCAATTTGTCCAGCTCTTGGTTTTTAAGTGACATCTCTTTCATTACTGTCTCGCATTTCAAAACTAAATCCGCACTGTTAGCCAACTTAAGAGCAGCAGCCGACTCGGCTATCGTCTGCTTGGCCGAGTTAAGCGCGTCTAAAACTAGCGTCCCGCTAATCGCCTCAATACGGCGCACACCCGAAGCTACGCTCGTCTCTGAAACAATTTTAAACAGCCCCGCTTTCGCGGTGTTGTCAAGGTGAGTTCCTCCGCAGAATTCCATTGAGAAGCCCGGAATATCCACCACCCTCACAACATCCCCATATTTCTCTCCAAAAAGCGCGGTCGCCCCCTTCTTTCGCGCTTGCTCAAGCGGCATTTCCTTTACAATAATGTCTATTCCATCAAGAATTTTTTCATTAACAATTCTTTCAACCTCAAAAATCTCATCCGCAGTCAGGGGATTAAAGTGTGAAAAATCGAACCTGCACCTCTGGCTGTCAACATAAGAACCCGCTTGGTGCACATGCTCGCCCAAAACCTCGCGCAGAGCCGCATGCAAAAGATGCGCGCAGGTATGGTTGCGCATAGTTGCCAGACGTTTTTTTCTGTCTACTAAAGCCAATACGCTGTCTCCCGTATAAAAAATCCCGCGTTTAACATATCCTCTCAAAACCGAGTTGTCTCCAACGGTTTTTTTGCAGTCATAAACAACAAAGATATTGTCTCCGTTTAAAAGCTCTCCGCCGTCTCCAACTTGTCCTCCGCTTTCTGCATAAAAAGGCGTCTTATCTATCAACACCAACGCCTCGTCTCCCTCGGATACACTTTCAAAAGCCAATCCTTCTTTAACGAAAGTCATGATTTTCGCTTCAGCGGAAAGGCTTTCGAATCCCACAAATTCTGTGTTAAATTTAGAAAATTCGTTGTTTATCACTTCATCCCAACCACCCTTAAACGACTGATTCTGCCGGGCGGCATCTTTTTGGAGTTGCATCAACTGTCTAAATTTCTCTTCGTCAAGGCCAAACCCTTTTTCCGCCAAAATTTCTCGGGTAAGGTCGAGAGGAAACCCATAAGTGTCATGAAGCTTAAAAACACTTTCTCCGTCCAAGATTCCACCGTCAGTCAGACAATCGGTATACCCGTTTAAAATTTTGAGGCCGTTACTTATTGTTTTATTAAAACTGCCTTCTTCATTTTGAATAACTTTTTTTATATATTCTTTTTTCTCGGCAAGTTCAGGGTATGCCCTTCCGTTAACCTCAATAACCATGTCGCAAATCCCGCTTAAAAAAGGTTCTTCAGCTCCAAGTATCCTGCCATGGCGAGCAGCGCGTCGAATAAGACGCCGCATGACGTACCCCCTGCCCTCATTCGACGGCCTTATTCCATCGCCAGCCATAAAAATCGAAGCCCTTAAATGATCGGCTATAATTCTTATAGAGACGTCGCTTTTAGGGTCTTCTTTATATTCTCTTCCGATAACCGCTGATATTTTCTTAATTATCGACTGGGTAGTATCCACCTCGAACATATTATCCACCCCCTGCAAAACGCAGGCAAGACGGTCAAGCCCCATGCCAGTATCAATGTTTTTTGCAGCCAAAGCGGTATAATTCCCTTTCCCGTCACTATCGAACTGCGTAAACACAAGGTTCCATAGCTCAACATAACGGTCGCAATCGCAGCCCAATTTACAATCAGGCTTCCCACAGCTTTTTTCTTGACCGTTGTCATAGTGAATTTCAGAGCATGGCCCGCACGGCCCGCTGCCGTGCTCCCAAAAGTTATCAGCCTTACCCATTTTTACTATCCGCTCACGCGGAACGCCTATCTCATTCGCCCAAATATTCCCCGCCTCGTTGTCTTCTTCATAAATTGTCACCCAAAGCTTATCCGTTGGGATTTCCAACACTTCGGTGAAATATTCCCATGCCCAGGCTATTGCTTCGTTTTTAAAATAATCTCCAAAACTAAAATTGCCTAGCATCTCAAAATATGTGCCATGCCGTGCCGTGATGCCAACGTTTTCGATATCTGGTGTGCGAATGCATTTTTGACAGGATGTGACTCGGTTGCACGGCGGTTTTTCCGTTCCCTGAAAGTATTTTTTAAGCGGAGTCATCCCCGCGTTGATAAGCAAAATCGAATTATCGCCTTTTGGCACAAGCGGAGCTGATGGAAGTCGAAGGTGCCCTTTGCTCTCAAAAAATTCAAGATAGCTTTCACGTAACTCGTTTAAACCTGTCCATTTCATTGTTTCTTCTCCATAAAAATTAGAATTTAAAGATAAATTTCAGCGAAAAATACACTAACGGCTGATGCAAAAGATATATCCAAATTGTGTTTCTGCCAACGATACCCAAAGGACGGCAATGCGGTCTATATATGAACTCCGCGCATTTTTCACGCTTCAAAATTTTACCTAAATAACTCCCGGCGACAAACAAAAAAAACCATGGCACCAACGGAAAATAATCTCCCGACACAAAGCTCGAATCGGCGAACCCAAGCGGAAAAAGCAACTTTGCCTTATAAAAGCTTTGCGGCAAATCAAAATAGATAAGCTTGCCTATTCCTAAGTAGCCATTTCTTAAGTTAAAAGATATAAAAAATAAGATCACAAAAATAATTATGCCGGATACGGGTCTAAGACAATCAAAAAACCTTTCAAAAAGGCCAAATAACATCATAGACACACCCAACATATGCAGTATCCCAAAATACACCGGCGTCCACGGAATGGCAAAAGCCGTTACAAAAGTAACGATCATTCCTAAGAAAAAGCACTTTGCCCCGCGCTTCAGGTTGCTTTTTGAATAAGCTGTGACCGAGCCAGATATAAAGATAAAAGCTCCTGCGAACATGTCTCTTACATAGTCAAACCACCAATCAAAAAAAACCGGAATATCAAGCTCGGACAAGTATTTTAAATCAAACATAATGTGATAGACAACCATGCATAATATGCAAAATCCTCTGATTTCATCTAGCAATGCCACACGCTTATCTTCAACCATAAAATTTAGCCCTATCTCGAAAAATAATGATATGCCCTCGTTCATGTCTCCGCCTCTTAAACGGCGGTTTTCATGCTGACTATAGTTAAGTCAACCCCGCACAACTCACGCTCAACGGCTTGACGCACAAATCACTTGCGTATTTTTCGCCAAACTTCGTTAATTTTGCCTTAAATATCAACGGATATTCGCGGCAAAATTGCCTGGTTTTAAGAAAAATCTTACTGCGCGCTTTGCGCGCCAGAGCTATGCGGTATTGCCTTAAAAATATAAAATTGTTTTACAAAAATTATTTTAGTATTCATATTTTATTTATTTTAACATAAATTTTTAAAAAGCGCAAGTAAAAAGAGAAAAATTTAAAAACACAAGACCGCCCAATGGGCGGCCTCGCGATTAAAGAGGTTTTTCTCATCCTGCCGGATTTTAGTAATCTCAATTAGAATATCTTATATTTTAATTGAATGGGTTGCCGGCGTTAATGTACTTTGCCGGTTTGATTAGCAGCAGCAGTTGTTGTCGCAGCCGCAGCTGTTGCCGCAGCTGTTGCCGGAGCCGCCGCAAAGGCTTCCGCCACCGCATGCGCTGAGAAGCAGAAGAATAATAATCAAGCTGCAGCAATTATTGTTGTTTCCACCGAACATTATGTGATCCTCCTTGTTTAATGATGTATGAAACGCTTCATACTAAATACGTGAGAATTGTTTCATAATAAATTGTATGCCTTTTATAAAAATATGTTACAGGAGAAAGGTCAAAATGATAGAATTTCAGGGCTTCACCCCAAAAGCCAGCGAGGTGCTGTATGGTGCTGTTAAAATCGCCATGTCTTTCGGTCATATTTATGTTGGAAGCGAGCACATTCTTTTAGGCCTGCTGTCCGTCCCAAAAAGCGTTGCCGCGCACGCGTTGTCTTCACAGGGAGTAACCCGTCCGGAAGTGTCTGATAAAATCGAAAACACTATCGGTAAGGGCATCCCAACTAAACTCTCGGCCAAAGACTTGACCCCTCGAAGCAGACAAATACTCGAACAGGCTCTAAAAGAAGCTAAAGGACAAAACAAAGATTCCGCGGGAAGCGAGCATCTGCTTCGAGCTATAATAAAGGACTCAGATTGCTATGCGGCGACAGTTCTGCGCGAGCTTGGAGTAAATATAGGCATGTTGTATAACAACTGCGGAAAAAGCGGCAAGCAGTCGCTAAATGACGATGTGGAATCAATGTTTGGTTATGGCGGAAACGGGCCGTCTTCATCTGACAAAGGAAAAACCTCTTTAAAAAAATATGGAAGAGAACTCACCGCGTTGGCAACGCAAAATAAACTTGATCCGGTTATCTTCCGTGACACTGAAATTGATCGGATGATCGGCGTTCTGCTGAGACGGCGCAAAAACAACCCATGCTTAATAGGAGAAAGCGGCGTTGGGAAAACCGCCGTCGTCGAAGGCCTTGCTATCCGCATAGCTTCGGGCAAAGTCCCCGAAAACATGAAAAACAAAAAAATATACATGCTTGACCTCTCCGCAATGTTGGCTGGCGCAAAGTACCGCGGCGATTTTGAAGAACGTATTAAAAGCACTATGGATGAAATCATAGGGAACCGCGAGATAATTCTTTTTATAGACGAGCTTCACACTATAATCGGCGCCGGCGCGGCCGAGGGAGCAATCGACGCCGCAAATATTTTAAAGCCGCTACTCGCACGCGGAGAAATACAACTGATTGGCGCAACAACTAATTCCGAATATCGTCGGCATATCGAAAAAGACGCGGCTCTAGAGCGCCGGTTTCAACCTATAACAGTTGAAGAACCTAGCGAGGAAGCGACCATTCATATATTAACAGGACTGCGCGAAAGATATGAAGATCATCATAACATTATCATCCCCGACGAAGCTATAAAAGCGGCGGTAAAGCTGTCTGTCCGCTATATAAACGACCGTTTTCTTCCCGATAAAGCAATAGATCTTATCGATGAAGCGGCATCAGCAATTAGACTTTCTTCTTTTTCCGCAAATCCTGAAATTCTGGAGATTGAAGAAAAACTTAAAAATATAAAAGTTAAAAAGTCCGAAGCCATCAATAATCAAAGCTTTGAACAAGCCGCAGCGCTAAGGGATTGTGAAAAAAAACTGATTTCAGAAAAAGAAAAGCTTGAGACAATAAATGTCTCCGAAAACAGAAAAAACGGCTCGCTCACATCTGAAAACATAGCTGAGATTATCTCGAAATGGACAGGCATCCCTGTAATTAAAGTAGAAGAAAGTGAGCAGGAAAAACTTAATAATTTGGAAATACTGCTGAATCAAAAAGTTATCGGCCAATCCGAGGCTGTCTCGGCGGTATCAAAAGCCATACGACGCGGCAGAGCAGGTCTTAAAAATCCCGCTCGCCCGATAGGCTCATTTTTATTCCTAGGCCCCACCGGAGTGGGAAAAACCGAGCTGTGCAAAGCGCTAGCTCTGCAACTTTTTGGCGACGAGAGCGCTCTTATCCGTCTTGATATGTCAGAATACATGGAAAAGCACGCAGTGTCAAAGCTTATCGGATCTCCTCCCGGATATATCGGGTATGACGAAGGGGGAAGGCTTACCGATGCTATACGGCGCAAGCCCTACTCGACGGTGCTTTTTGACGAGGTGGAAAAAGCGCATCCGGACGTCCTTAATATTATGCTTCAGATACTTGAGGACGGTATGCTCACCTCTTCTGACGGGCGAAAAACGAGCTTTAAAAACTCGGTGATAATAATGACCTCAAATATTGGGGCAAGGCAGATAACCGAAAACAAAAACCGGTTGGGCTTTTCGGCGGAGGATTCGTCCGACCCAATTAAAGAAAAAGTTCTTGCCGAACTTAAAATTACCTTCAGGCCGGAATTTATCAACCGTTTTGAAGAAATAATAGTCTTCAGCAAACTGTCAAGCGACAATATTAAAGAAATATGCATAAAGATGCTGAACGAATTATCCGAACGCGCCGCACAGCTTAACTTTACCCTGAATTTCAACAACGACGTCGCGGAAAAATTGTCGGAGCTAGGCTTTGACAACCTTTCCGGCGCTCGTCCATTAAGACGTGTAATAACCTCAAAAATAGAGGATATGCTGTCACAAAACCTTCTAAACGGAAAAATCAAATCCGGCGATAAAATAACGGTAAGCATAGATAACGATGAGTTTGTTATAAATTTTGAACGTGACCCTCAAAAATCAAGCAAAACCAATGAAAAGCTAAAAAGTCTATGAAAAATATATTTTTCATAGACTTTACTGATAAAATGTGTTATAATTATAAATAGGCTCCACTCGCCTACGAACTTGCGTTCGATTGTTGCTGACGCAACAAATGTATGATATAACCGCGTTTATGTCTCTCTCCTCTTATGCGGCGGATTCCATGCTGACTATAATCGTTTAACTTTAAACTTTAAGTCAAATGACTATACGTCAGCGGCGTTTGGTTTTTAATCCACCGATGGCGCTTGTTATAGCTAATTAAATTATAAAATATCAAAAATAATAACGAGAAAGCTTTAATCCATGCGGTTTTACTAAATTATTTTTGCTTGTTTTCAAGTTAATTTACTATAAAACACCGGAAGCAGCTCCGCCGCAGATGTTTGAATAACTTAAATGCTTTTATTATATATCATATTTTATCAGCAGTCAACATTGCTTATAGTTTAGCGAGGTTTTTGTTTATGAAGGTTAAATTGCATGTTCTAATGTCAGTTCTTCTTGCGGCCGCTATAATTCTCTCGTTCGCTAAAAACGCTTATGCCGAACAGCCGGAAGAGACATTCCCTGAAGAACTAGAGGAAATTGAAGAACCGGGAAGCTTTTCTGAAGAACCTGAAGAACTTGAAGAATTGCCCGATTATACCTTCGAAACTATCGACGAACTGGCCGAAGAAGAAACTGAATTTTCTGATCTTGAAGACCTTACAGATGAAACCACGGAAACGGAAGCGGTCATGCCGGAAACCTCCGCTCCGACATCCGTCGCCACGCCTGCCGCGACCCCTGCCACGACCCGCGCTCCTTATGCAACTGCCGCTCCAACTGCAACAACCACAAGAATAACCGCTAACACATCTGAACGAACCTCCCCCACCCCATTTGCTCCACAGCCGATTGACACCACTACCACTACTTTAACTTCTGAGAATCCGAGAGAAAGCGAAACCTCGTTTTCTATACTTGAGCCGGAAGACGAGCCTTCAGATTTTTCGGAATTCGAGACCGAACAAAGCGACAGCTTTGCATATTTATTGATACTGACGGCATCCGTGCTCATTCTTTTGATTATAGGATCGGCGGTGATTTATAATTATTATAAACGCAAAAAAATATATGAATACTAAAAAATTAAAACTGATATAACAAAAAGATAAATAAGAAATATGAAGAAACATGTTGCATATCAAAAAGAAAAGTGCTATAATGTTGAAAGAAATTAGAGCGTGGTTACATCACCTTATAGTTGTTTATAACCAATCGGAACTCAACATTAAGCGTTTTGGCCGCTCGCCGGCAGAGTAGCATCCGCTCTAAAAAAATTTCAAAATAATCTATTATTGAGCTTATCTTAAGATCTATTATCAAGTCAAGAAAAAGCTCGGACTTATCTTCTGAAAAATAATATTTTGATTCAACGCACGCGTAATTTACCCTGTCATGTACATCGGTAGCAAAGCCGGACGGGTCCTCGATATGAGAGTTTCTCACCCTTGAGCGGCGAACGTCCATTTTATCGGCAAGTATAAGCGCGGCCGCAACAGGATTGACCGGCATCGCGGTTTTTTCATCGTGATTTCCAATAGCCGAAATAATCACGGCTATCTCATCGGCGGGCATGTCCATTTTTTCAAGCAGCCTAAACGCCATCAACCCACCGGTTTGCGCATGATCCGACCGATTTACGACATTGCCTATATCGTGCATATAAGCGGCAATTTGGGCAAGCTCGCAATCCCTCTCGTCATAGCCCAAGCAAGACAAGATATCAAAAGCGGTCTTAGCTGCCTTTTCCACGTGCGCATTTGAATGTTCGGTATATCCTATCGACAGCAGCGCGGCGTCGGCGTGGTTTATATACGCTTGTATCTCATTATTACGGCGTATATATTTATAAGTAACATTGCTCATATTTATCTCCTCTTTTATTTTTATGTCTACTGTATTATAGCAGATTCCGTCAAATTTTTCAACAATAATTGCCAAGGAGGTGAAAAATGGCTGTTTTAGTTACCGGCGGCGCAGGATATATCGGTTCTCACACCTGTGTTGAACTGCTTGCCCGCGGAGAGCAGATTATTGTCGCGGACAATTTTTATAATTCAAAGCCACGAGTTATCGACATGGTAAAAGAAATAACCGGAAAAGATTTTAAATTTTATAAGGCAGATATCTGTGACAGATCGTCGGTTGAAAATATCTTTCGTGAAAACGATATAGAAGCAGTTATACACTTTGCCGGATATAAGGCGGTTGGGGAAAGTGTAAAAGAACCCCTTATGTATTATAAAAATAATATTTACAGCAGCGTTATTCTTTTAGAAACAATGAAAAAAAGCAGATGCAAGCAATTTGTGTTCAGTTCGTCGGCTACGGTTTACGGAATACCCAAAAGCGTTCCTATTACCGAAGACTTCCCCTTAGGCTCTATAAATCCCTACGGATCTACCAAACTGATTGTTGAAAACATCTGCCGCGACCTATACGATTCAGAGCCGGATTTTCGCATTGCGTTGCTTAGATATTTCAACCCCATAGGAGCGCATGAAAGCGGGAAAATAGGTGATGATCCAAACGGTGTACCAAACAACCTCATGCCGATAATAATGCGAGTGGCAAGCGGAAAACTCGATAAGCTGTCCGTATACGGAAACGACTACCCAACCCCTGACGGAACTGGCATTCGCGATTATCTCCACGTGACTGATCTGGCTCTGGGGCATGTTCGGGCCATAGAAAAAGTTCGAAAAGAGGTTGGATGTAAGGCGTTTAATTTAGGAACAGGCAAAGGATATTCGGTTTTAGAAATTATTAACGCGTTTGAAGAAGTAAATGGGCTTAAAATCCCCGATTTTATCGCGCCACGCAGACACGGCGATGCCGCTGAGTGCTATTCAGACCCGTCGCTTGCAAAAAATGAGCTGAATTGGGAGACAAAGATCGGGTTAAATGAAATGTGCCGTTCTTCTTGGAATTTTGCTAAAAGTCAAATAAATTAATTTTACATAATAAAAACATACAAAATTTAAAAATTGCGTGCAATATTTTAAAATACTATATATTTATATCATTTGGAGTGAATTAACATGAATTTGAAAAAAATGTATAACATCACCATCTATGGAATGATAGCATTGCTTGTCTGCACTATGTCAATGATGATTTATTTTAACATGCTAGTTTCGCGCTCTGAAAATGTGAATAAAAATAGGACTGAGCTGATCACCCTAAGTAATGAAACACTGCACAACAACAATTATTTAGTCAAGCTTATGCGCCTGTTCATCGTGAGCAATGATCCCGCTATAAGAGAAGAATACACCAATATCCTAATGGATGAATCCAACCTAAACGGCAAGCTGGACAGAATGGCTGAAATCGGCCTCACCTCCTCTGAACAGACATATGTTGACGAGATGTGGCTGCTTCTTGATAAACTGGCCGCCATTGAAGACAGCGCTTTTGCCGCTTTTGACGGGGGCGACACCGCCGCCGCCGCCAATATAATACATAGTGACGAATATACCCAGGCGGATGCCAAATTAGCCGAACATACCGAAAATTTAATCGAAGAAATTTCAAACAGAACAGGTTCCGAGATTGAAAATATACAAACTCAGACGGAAATAACGCTACTTGTTATTAGCATAATCATTTTTGCGGCTATCTGCTCTTTTATCGCAATACAAATCAAACAGAAAGACCGTGTTTTAAACCCGATCAGAGATATACAGGCCATTATAAACAGAGTAGCAAAAGGTGAAACAAATATCCGTGTAAGAAAAAAATATTATGATGAAATAGGGGTTATGTATGACCACATAAATGAAATGATAAAAAGCATAACCGAGCAAAGCCAAATAATTGAAAAAGTGGCCGCCGGTGATCTCACCGTTGATATTGTACCAAAAAGCGAAAACGATACTATGGGATTTGCCCTTAAAAGGATGCTAGATGACCTTAACCGTACTTTTGGCGAGATATCGTCAAATACCTCCCATGTTTCTTCAGGGTCAAGCCATATTGCCGTTGTGGCAAAAAACCTAACCGAATGCGTTTCTGAACAGGTAATGGCGATTGACGAGTTGTCCGGAGCCGTTTCGCAGATCACCGAACAGATTAAAGAAAATACTGCGATGGCCGAAAAAGCTACGGAACTCGCGGGAATGATAAAAGAAGAC
>JAISVH010000001.1 GCA_031271685.1 Eubacterium sp.
CGGGGAATATATATTATATTTGAACGTAACGCGATTTTTTTAAGTTTTTCTTTAATTGTTTCGGTTAACGCTAGACCTTCTCCGATAAAGTGTAAATCGTCGAGATCTTTTGAGGAGTAGACTGGGCAATTAAGGATAATCCCGGTTTTAAACGAATCAATATTCACTGGAGTAAAATCTCCTGCCATAACCCTTCACTCCTTTTCGGTTAATATATCATTTTATTTAATATGTTTATTATAACATAATTTTTTACAAAATACAAGTGAAAAAGCTGTAATTCATGCGAAAAATCAGTTGTATGACAAAAATTTGAGGATTTAAATTTAGTCAACACCGCACAATTCACGCTTATCGGCTTGACGAGCAAATCACTTGTGTATTTCTCGCCAAACCTCATTAATTTCGCCTTAAATATCAAAGGATATTCACGACAAAATTGCCTAGTTTGACGAAAAATCCGATTGTGCCAACTTGAATTAAGGACAAATTTGAAGGTAAAAATAATCGGCGGCAACCGCACAGTTACCGCCGTTATTCTATGCCGAATTCCCATATGCAGTTAGGGAAGATATGTACTTCATGAGTGCGTGTCTGTTGTACCTTGCGCTTCGGGTTATCCACCCTTAGCGTTACGATATGGGTAAGGGGTTAAGGTGCCGAAACGCCGGTTGGTTCATCAGCGTTCCCGCCTCCTTGCTGTCGGTTTTCTTGTTTTCCAGCCAAGCTATTGTTTCCTCAAAGCGCCCTCCCTTCTCGCGTGAAACGCCGCAAAAAACGAAGCGAAAAAAGCGCCTGGACGAACCGGAGCTTTGAGAAAATTAATTATAACAAATTGCGACTTTGACGCAGTAATCACAGAGTTTTGCTCAGATAAATCATATCCTTCAACTGAATGCCGTTTTCAAACATCGGGTGGTCGTAATTATCTGTGAAAAAATTTTTGATTCTGTGGGAAATCACAAAGCCGTTTTTTTCGTAAAAACGCAGCACCCACGGAACGTCGCCTGTTCCGACAAGCATCGTTTTATACCTGCCCTTATGGTGCGAAGATATGTGCCGGATCAGTTCGCTCCCATATCCATGACCATGCCATTTTTCATAGGTCGCTATGTTTTTGAGTTCGCAGACGCCGCCGCTTTCCGGCGTGACGACGCAGACGCTTTTTAAGCCGCCGTCGTACAGCGCGAAAAGCTCGCCGTGCTCTATATATTTGTCTATCATGGTCTCGGATTCGTCAGCCAATAACAGCAAATCTAAAAACTGCTTCCTATTCTCACGAATGATTTTTATCTCCAAAGCGCACCTCATATGTTCAAAGAAAAAAACTTGCTGTTTGAAAAGCAAACGGTTTGGGTTTTCCTTTGATGTTCTGATGTTACTACTTAGATTTACGTTGAATCCCGCCGACAAAGAAATATATAAAGTTCCGCCAACTTTAAGGGTCGGCGGAACTTGCTGCGGCGCTTCGCCGCTGGTGGAGCATACGAGACTCGAACTCGTGACCCCAACACTGCCAGTGTTGTGCGCTCCCAACTGCGCTAATGCCCCTCTGTGACTTGATTTTCAAGCTTTTGTGGTGAAAAAACGGCGCGAAATTTTGGTGTGCCATTCAACCGCCCCCGTCGTACGCGCTAACTCCCCAAGTTTTAAATGCCATTCACTCGGAGGATACGGCCATTCATTCGGCGGACGTTTTTTTGGGGGTGGTTTACTGACCACTCCGTCCTCCCAACTGCGCTAATACCCCTCTATTACTAACTTTGTCGATCGTCGGCGTGCCATTCAACCGCCCCCGCCGGACGCGCTAACTCCCCAAGTTTTAAATGCCATTCACGCGGCGGATACTGCCATTCATTCGGCGGACGTTTTTTGGGGGTGGTTTACTGACCACTCCGTCCTACCAATTGCGCTAATACCCCTATAAATTTATTATACACCATATTATTAATTAAGTCAATAGATAATCTCACCTTTACTGCACCTTATATTAGATAAAATCGCGTAATATAGCAAATTGCGTTTTTATGGGAATTAATCCCACAAAAACGCTCGCCGCCATCGGCGGCGAGCGTTTTGCGCAGTGTTATAGCGGTTTGACTTATAGTCAATAAAAAGTCAAACTGCTATATTAAGTAAAATCAGATAAAACATCCTATTATTCTTAATCGCTTCGCTAAGATAATAAATAGAAGAAACCGCATTGTAATGCGATTTCTTCTACCAAATTTTTGGTGGAGACAAATGGGTTCGAACCAGTGACCTCTTGCTTGTCGAGCAAGCGCTCTCCCTGCTGAGCTATGCCTCCGTGCAACGCTTTTATGGAGAAAATTCCATAAAAGCGCGCTTTGTTTTACTAAGGCAACGCCGCACAACTCACGATTAACGGCTTGACACACAAATCACTTGCGTATTTCTCGCCAAACTTCGTTAATTTTGCCTTAAATATCAACGGATATTCGCGGCAAAATTGCCTAGTTTTACGAAAAATCCGATTGCGTGCTTTGCATGCCAGATCTGTGCGGTATTGCCCTAAAAATTAAATTCGCAAATAATAAATAAAGACAATATCCGTAATTATTTATATGTTCTCTATTTGCCGCTACACCGTTTGTTTTACGCTCTTACGTCCAATAGGCCGCCAAGATCGCCTGTCGCCGCAGGCGGTGGCATATTCTGCATTTGGTCAATTAACTGCATTGACGTTTGCTCGGATGCATCCATCTGCATTTTTAATACGCCGACAGAAACCTGATTTGCCGTAGCGGCGGCGGACATATTCATTGACAGCTGCGCGATATAACTTTCGAGTCCCATTCCCATGCCGATACCTCCCATAAGATAATCCTACGCTTGTTTTATCGTCTGATATTATCATTTCTTTAGCTTTTATTGCTTTTTTCAATATGGTTTATTTTTGTTGCTATTTCATTAAAAAGTTTTTCGCAAAAACTGTCTATAAACATTTCGCCTTCATCTCCGCTTTGCCGTGAACGCACCGACACTTTGCCGCTTTCCTGTTCATTGTCGCCGATAACTAGCATATAGGGCACTTTTTGCATTTGCGCTTCTCTGATTTTAAATCCGATTTTTTCGTTTCGTATATCTATTTCGGCTCGTATTCCAGACAATTTAAGCTTTGAAAGAATTTTGTAACTAAAATCATTATGCCGGTCAGAAATAGGCATTACCTTTACCTGCAACGGGGCAAGCCATAACGGAAACGCGCCTGCGTATTTCTCGATCAAAAGAGCCAGAGTTCGCTCATAACAGCCAAGTGATGTGCGATGTATGACATAGGGGTACTTTTTTTGATTGTCTTTATCGGTATATGTCATGCCGAACGCTTCCGCTAACTGAAAATCTATCTGAATGGTGATCAGCGTATCCTCTTTTCCAAAAGCGTTTTTAATTTGAATGTCCAATTTAGGCCCATAAAAGGCCGCCTCGCCATCCGCTTCGGTATACTCAACACCAAGATTATCTAGCACTTTACGCATTAAATTTTGGGTTTTTTCCCAATCCTCTTTTTTACCCATGTATTTTTCCGGATCTTTTTCATCCCATTTAGAGAAACGATAAAAAACATCATCGGACAAACCTACCGACTCAAGCATAAAATTAGCAAGTTCAAAGCACCCGCGAAACTCGTTCTCCACCTGCTCGGGCATGCAGGCCAAATGCCCTTCTGATATAGTAAATTGCCTAACCCTTATAAGGCCGTGCATTTCGCCTGACGCCTCGTTTCTAAATAGCGTTGAAGTTTCGTTATATCTAAGCGGCAGGTCACGGTAACTGCGCGCTCGGTTTAAATAAGCTTGAAACTGAAACGGACAGGTCATAGGCCTAAGAGCTAAAACTTCCTCTCCGTCCTCATCCTTTTGCTTGTCGCCTAATACAAACATACCGTCATAATAATGCTGCCAGTGCCCGGAAACCTTATATAAATCTGACTTGGCCAACAATGGGGTCTTGGTAATATGATATCCTCTCTTTTCTTCTTCGTCTTCTACAAAACGTTGCAATATCTGAATTATCTTCGCGCCTTTCGGCAGTAGTATAGGAAGCCCCTGGCCTATCATTTCGGACGTTGTGAAAAGCTCGAGCTCGCGCCCCAGTTTGTTGTGGTCTCGCTTTTTGGCCTCCTCTAACATGTTTAGATGCTCCTGAAGCATTGAAGCTTTAGGAAAAGCCGTGCCATAAATGCGGTTGAGCATCTTGTTTTTTTCACTGCCGCGCCAATACGCTCCCGTACAACTGATAAGCTTTATGGCTTTGACTACCCCTGTAGACATAAGGTGAGGTCCCGCGCATAAATCAAAAAAGTCTCCCTGTTTATAAAACGAAAGCTCACTGCTCAAATGCTCTTCGCATAGCTCCAATTTATATGGTTCTCCTGACAGGGCATTTTTTGCTTCTTCGGCAGACATGGTGTACCTTGAAATAACTAAATCCTGTTTTACGATTCTTCTCATCTCGTCTTCTATTTTTATTAGATCATCGTTGCCAAATGGTTTTTCGGGATCAAAATCATAATAAAAGCCGCTTGATATTGCCGGACCGATAGCAAGCTTGGTTTCGGGATAAAGATTTTTGACTGCCTGTGCCAAAATGTGCGACGCGGTATGCCAAAATGCTTTCTTACCGTCGGAATCGTCAAAAGTAAGGATAGAAAACTCGCAATCACTATTTATTTCGGTTCTCAAGTCCTTTAATTCGCCGTTTATTTTGCAGGCACAAGCCGATTTTGCAAGCCCCGGTCCCAAAGATTTTGCGATATCATACGCCGTCAGTGGTCCCTCGAACTCTTTAACGACATTATCTTTAAGGGTTAATTTCATCAATATGCCTCTCAAAAATTATTCAAACATCTGCGGCGGAGCCGCTTTAGGTTTTTAACAGGCGTCAACAAGCATATCCCGCCGCCTAAGAGACGGGGAGCATGGACGCGATTATAATATTATATTAACATATTTTAAACAAAAAGTCAATTTATCTTGCTTAAAAAATAAATATAAATTAATGGTATTTATATTGATTTTCCATTTGTTTCCTGTTATAATATATCTACACAAAAATTATACGTTTTATTAATCGGCTTAATTATAGGAATTTTGAAAAGGTGGAAAATATGAAAAAAATTTTATCGGAGATTGTTATTCTTTATGATAATAATATTCTTTGCGATTTTGAGACTAAAAAGGTGTTAGACGCCTGTAAATGCCTGTTAAGCAGTTTAAAAATCGAGCATAAGGATATAACCGTAACTTTTCTTAAATATACCGACGCTATCGAGACTATCACTTTAAACCGGCCGATAGATATGATTTCATTTAAAAATCTTGTTCCTGAAAAAACAGGGGCCTGCGCGCTTATAGATTGCGCGGTTGAAGCGATAACAAAAATAGGGGATCGTTATGCAGCGCAACCCTGTGAAGAGCATCCGGAAAAGGTGATTTTCCTGTTGACCGTATGCGGCAAAGAAAATGCTAGCAAGCACCATACTTATAAAGAATTAAACGACATGATACGCCATCAGACCGATGCGTATAAATGGTCGTTCTTTATGATAACCGACGATACCGCTAATTATGAAAATATAGATATTTGTCCCGAAAACACAATACTTTTCGACAGCGGAGATATTGATTCGCTTAAAATCGCGTCTGAAGGGCTCGGACACCTTATGCTTCGCAAAATAAATGAATGATCAAACGAAACAGGCATAGTATTTATGCTATATAACCGCGTTCATGTTCCCCTTCTTATAGGCGTCGGATTATACGTGCCGACTATTAGTTAATTAATTTAGAAAATATCAAGAATAATAACGCGAAAGCCGCAGTTAACCTGCACAAACGGACTTACTGCAAAATACCATGTGGCTTTGAGGAAATTATTTTTGCATGTTTTCGGGTTAATTTACTATAAAACTCTGAAAGCGACTTCGCCGCAGATGTTTGAATATACTATAATCTATCGGTTGTTAAGCCGATAGTATTTTTTTGTCAAAAATTTATGATATTTTCGACATTAAATGACACGCTTTATACAAATATAACATAAATAATATAAAAACTACTTGAAAATTAGCGTTTTTTGTGATATCATATTACTATGTTAAAGTTTTAAACATTTAGGAGGTTAAAATGACGCACAAGGTAAAAGTTTTAATAGGTGACGATACTATTGAACAAGGTTTAACTTGGGCGGGAGTGTTCAAATTAAGGGGAATGTATGCATTTACAAGGCCAAAGCACGGCAAAATTATTTTGAATTCAGTTTTGTCCGACGGTCCTGACGTTCTAATAATTGAGGCAAAAATGCCTGAGTTAGACGCAGTTTCACTTCTTAACGAGCTTTCAAAATTAAAATCGGCCAATGCGTCATCATCTGGCGAGCCGGCCATCCATTTGCCCGTGGTGATAGTGATATCGAATTACGATTCAGCGCATCTTGAGCAGGAGATAATGAATGCCGGCGCTAAATATTATATGGTAAAGCCGTTTGAAGCAAAAACGCTTGCCGAGCGAGTTCAAAACATTTTAGCGTCGGGAAATGGGATCAAAAATATTACATACAACGCGCATCATGGTCTGCCGGACGATTTAGAATATTTGGTTACGGAGATAATCCATCAAATAGGTATACCGGCACATATTAAGGGTTATCACTATCTGCGCAGGGCGATTATTCTATGCGTTGAGGCCGCTGAAATGATGGACAGCATAACCAAGCTGTTGTATCCTGAGGTAGCGGAAAAGTATTCAACTACGCCGTCGCGGGTGGAACGAGCAATAAGACATGCTATCGAGATAGCATGGGATAGGGGCGATGTAGAGACGCTAAACAGCTTTTTTGGTTATACGATAAATACTGGGCGCGGAAAGCCTACCAATTCAGAGTTTATTGCGCTTACTTCCGATAAAATACGGCTTAGGCTTAAGGGTAAAAGTTATACGGTTTAGGGCATGTTCGATAATATATGACATTAACATTGGCGGAGAACTTTTCACCATACTTCGTTAATTTTTCATTAAATATCCGTTGATATTTAATAAAAAATTAACGTGGCATGTCGGAAAATACACAAAAACCGTGGCGTTTTTATTTGAGTGAACACGTTCTAGGTTTACTAAAAAATATTACCCCGCAAAGCAATTAGCTTTGCGGGGTAATATTAATCTGCAAATAAACTATTAGAACCAAGTGGCAAAGGCCGCTCGGATAATTTATTTTCCCCAAATGACATGTTTCTCGTCACCTACGTTGACAACCGAAACAGATTGCAGATATTAAACCGACAAACTTTTGAAGAAAGTTTATCGGT
>JAISVH010000005.1 GCA_031271685.1 Eubacterium sp.
GGTTACCGAAAATTTTCACACGCAAAAAACATGCGTTCTCATGGCGCACACTCTATGGCAAATATTCATATATTTGTCATAGATGTTAAGCCGAGAACGCAAACCGAACTATGGAGGAAAATCGCATGACCGAGAATGAGCAGAAACGCCTGCAAATGATACGTGAAAAAATGGCTAAGATAAAAGCCGAGGAAAAAGAAATCCTAGCCAAAGACAAAACCCGCCAACGCAAAGAAAGAACTCGCCGACTTATCCAAAATGGCGCACTCGCTGAAAAATATCTGCAATGCGAGGGACTAGACCCCAAGGAGTTTGAGAAAAGACTTAGGGAGGTTGTGGGTCTGTTAAATGAGAAAGGGCTAAAATAAAGCTTGAAATCCGCACAAATATGTGATATATTGTCACTATAATATACAGGCGTCATTGTTAGGTTTTTTCTAACCCGTGGGACCTTGCGGCCCTGCGGGACCAGGTATAGAACACTCTGTGTCATTGCAGGGGTCAAAACAGTTGTCGAAACCGCAGAAATTTCCGCATGAATACCTATTATTCATTGCATTACCTCCAAATATTATTTGATTTACACTGATATCAGGTAGAAAACATCAAAAAGCCAAGTCAAAAACTATAATTATTGGGTTTTTGACGCGGACTTGATATAAGGTATTCTGAAAGATATCGGTATTAGTTCATTAGAATAAAATGTCAGCTTGTTTTTATTTTTAAAATCCACGCTGCAAGCCATAAACTAATTCTAATAATCTATTATATGCGCGTATTATTTTTTTGTTGAAAAAAATCTTAATTTTACTATATTTGTCGAGTCATATGATTATTTCTTTTTTATAGTATTTTGATAAAATGTTTAAGTTTTTCAAGATGCTATAAATACTGTGACTTAGCCGCAGCGCATCGCTTTCAGCGGCGAGTGGAAACATGGAATTCACTTAAATGTTTCCACAATTTGCTACAACCGAGTTCATGCCCTCCTCTTCTTAGACTGCGGATTCCATTCTGGTTGCGTCAGCGGGTGGTTGAAAATCACCCGCTGACGCTTTTTATAAAAATTTTGAATAATATTCAAACTATTTGTAATGCTAGTATAAAAAGTTAAACGATTATAAAACACTGGGAGCGGCTCCGCCGCAGATGTTTGAAATATTAATTGAAGGGAAGATCAAATTGGATATGAATACAAGAGTTGAGAAAACGCACAGATTTGATACAAAATACTATATCAAAGTAATAATCGGATTGTTTTTTATGTTCGGATTTGGACTTCTGCCTCCGGTTCATGGTTTGACGGTGGTGGGAATGAAAATCATCGGGATATTCTTTTCATTGCTGTTCCTTTGGTCGGCAGTGGGAATTGTATGGCCAAGTATTCTTGGTATAATTGCTTTTGGAATGTCGGGGTATGCCCCTATGACTCAGGTCATAGCGTCCGGGCTTGGCAGCCCGGTGGTTTGGCAGCTTCTAATGATCATGATTATTTCGGGGGCGATAACCTCCAGTGGACTTGGAGAGTATATTGCCCGTAAAATTATGAGCAGTGAATTTACCCGGGGCAAACCGGTCACATTCATATTTTTATTCCTTTGGTCACTATTTTTAGTAGGTGTTTTATCCAATGCGTTTGCACCTCTGTTTTTGGGTTGGAGCATAATTTATAGTATTGCCGACATGGCTGGGTATAAAAAAAGAGATAAAACAATTACAATACTGCTAGTTTTTGTTACCATGATCTGCGGATTGGGAGAGTTCGTTATCCCGTTTAAGGGTTGGCAGCTAGCGCTAGTAGAATCTTTTAACAACATCACAGGTATTACGATGAGTTATACGCTGTTTATGGCGGTAGCCTTTATAATTGGAACATTAATTGCGCTTATTTTTGCTATATCCATTAAATATGTGTTTAAGGCTGATCTGTCAAAGCTTAACAGCTTTGATCCAAGCGTTTTACAAGACTTTAAACAAAAAAAGCTGACCTATCGCCAGAAATCTTATTTTTTTTCTTTTATATTTATCGTATGCGCAACTCTGCTCACAACGGTATTGCCGGACACCTGGCTGCTACAACGAATTTTGTCGTCGCTTACCGGAAACGGGATTTTTGCCCTTGCCGTTGTGCTGCTTTGTTTAATCAGGGTGGATGGCTCTCCTCTCTTGGATTTCGGTGAAGTTGCTAAATCAGGCATTAAATGGGAAGTAGTGTTTATTTGCGCTTCTATTATTCCGTTGGCTTCGGCCCTGACTTCTAAGGAGACCGGAATCATTGAACTGATAACCCGAACTGTCTCTCCTTTTTTTGAAGGGAAGAGCGCTGCGTTTGTTTTGGCATTGCTCATCTTTCTGATTACGGCCGCAACAAATATCGGAAGTAACACCGGAGTGGCGTTGCTTTTTATCCCGATTGCCGTACCGCTGGCAATTGCTGCAAACCTATCCTTGCAGGTGGTAGGGATCGCAGTTATTTACTCCGCCTGCATGGGTTTTATTTTGCCGGGCGCATCGGCAATTTCAGCAGTAGGATACACTAACGACTGGATTGCTCCAAAGGATATGATACGATATGCGTCATATGGAGTATTATGTTACGTTGTGGTTTCTATGCCGGTTTATTTGATTTTAAATATTATGCTGCCGAATTAAGGGCAGAAAAGGAGAGATGCGCTTGTCATACAGCGTAAAAATACGAATGATATCTGGCCGGGATGTTAAAAAACTGCTAACAGTTGAAGATGTCTTGAAAGCAGTGGAGGAAACCTTTATCGGATTGAAAAATAATAACGTTTATCATCCGATCAAAGATCCAATGTGGCTAAACGACAGTAAAACAAATATGCTGCTTGCGATGCCCGCTTTTCTAAAAGACAAAAAGCTAGCCGGCGTTAAGTGGGTGAACATGTTCAAAGAGCAACAACCGGGATATCCCACTGTCGGAGGAACCCTTCTAACTCTGAACCATTCTGAAAACGGTTCGCCCTATGCTATAATGGAGGCAACAACTATTACCACTATGCGCACTGCCGGTGGTCATGGCGCTATAGCTGCAAAATACCTGGCAAAGAAGGATTCAAGAATTCTTGCGATTATAGGCTGCGGCGAAGAAGCTAAAGCCGGTGCGGACGCATTGCTGCGGCTGTTCGCATTGGAAGCGGTACAGGTTTTTGACATCCGAAGAGAAGCCATGGAAGAATTTAAAGGATATGTTTCGCAGCGGATCCAAACTATTATTTGCAAGAGCGCTCAGGAGGCTGTGCTGAATGCGGATATTGTCATGACGGTGACAACTTCGCGCAAGCCGGTCGTAATGTTTGAATGGCTGCCAAGGGGCTGTACGGTGCTAGGGTTATATTCGCTATATGATTTTGATCCAACCGGCGCTAAAAAGTCGGATAAATGGGTGTTGGGTTCCAAGCAGACTGACAAACATCAGATCATATTTGATCCGCTTTTAAAAGAACACCGTCTCTCGATGGAGGATGTGTATGCCGATTTGGGTGAAATTATCACCGGCTGTCTGCCCGCAAGGGAGAATGATCAGGAAATTATTTTATATAGCTGCTTGGGAATGGGTGCGCTTGACGCTGCGGTCGGACAGATTGTTTACGAACGAGCTGTTGAACAAAATATAGGAACGGTTATTGATTTGACCTGACCGATAAACATGTCTTTTTAAAGCTTTTTCATTATTATTTTTGATATTTTATAAGTTAATAAATTATAACTGAGTTTATCTACCCCGCCTCTTAGGCGGCGGATCCCATGCTGACGTATAGTTAATTAACTATACGTCAGCGGCGGGTGATTTTCAATCCCCCGCTTACGCTTATTAAAACATTAGAAGCGGCTGCGCCTTAGATGTTTTAACAGATAAGAGAAAGGAATTTATTATGTCTAGAAAGTATTTTGATCCGGGAAAAACCGAACACACCAAGGCATTGAGTGAATATGCAGTTAATCTGAAATATGATAATATTCCTCCTGATGTGATCGAGCGCGTCAAGCTTATGACACTGCACACTCTCGGTTCTTCTTTAGCCGCGGCTTCAGTAGACCTTACAAAAAAAGCGATAGAGTCTGGCAGGCTGATGAGCAACGCGGGTAAATCGACCACATGGGTAGGAGGTGCCAAAATGAGCGCTATCGCGGCTGCTTTTGTAAACGGAACGCTAGCAGATATGCTGGATTGGGAAGACTGCTCATGGGCGGGACATCCCAGCGCGGGAACATTTCCGGCGGCTATTGCCGTGGCAGAAGAGCTTGGCAGTAGAGGCAAAACCTATTTAGAATCGGTCGTTGCCGGCCTGGAGGTGTACATTCGCGCCGCAATGGCGGTTCAGCCGCCCCGTAACTTCAACCACAATCAAGGTTGGGGGCTAACCTCATGGCAGATTATAGCGGCGACAGTCCCGGCAGCTAAGCTTATGAATATGGATGTTAACATGACTAATCAGGCATATGGCATGGCAGCCATTTATACAACCATATCCAGTAATCTCAGTCAGGGGACAATGTCAAATGCTTATCACTACGAGCATGGCATAAACGCAATGGCCGGCGTGCTTGCAGCTTACAACGCTAAGCTTGGCTTAGACAACCTTCAAGGAGCATTTGACGTTCCATACGCCTGGGTGGAGAAGCTGACCACTGAACCAAAACGGGAATGGTTTATTAAAGATCTGGATGAATTTCTTTTGATGAAGATACTCATTAAGCATTGGCCGGCAAATATGTGGGTCCAGACCCCGGTCGAGATTGTCGGAGAACTTGCGGAAAAGCACAGAATAAATCCTGACAATATCTCAGAAATCTTGGTCAATCCGCCTACTCAGTTCCGAATGCATTTTTATAATGAAGGATTTTCATCACTTATGGAAGCTCAGTTCAGTATGCCTTATTGTATCGCGGCGATCCTTTTGGACCCTAAGCCGGGCGCAAATTGGTATACCCGTGAGATGATGAACAATAAAAAGCTGCTAGAGCTGGCGTCAAAAGTTAAATCAGGGTCCGATCCCGAACACACTCTGCAAGAGTCGTTCAATATGTATGTTGATGGAGACTTTCCCGAAAAGACTGTGACTATCACCATGAAAGACGGTACAAAATACACAGGCACAAAAGCAGGCCATAAAGGCCATCCGGAGGATATGTTAACTCGCAACGAATTTTTTGACCTTTTCCGCCATAACGCGTCGGCAGTTATGACCGAGAATAAGGCTAATAAAATTATCGATTATATCATGAACTTAGAAGATGTGAAGAATATGTCAAACTTCGGCGAATTGCTGATCTGACAAATTTAAGTTTATTTGTTTATATCGTTTTGAAAATAATCAAAAATAATTTCTGCTTGAAAAAGATTGCGATGTTTGCAAACAGCGCCCGCAACGCGTACGTTGAGAAAACCCTTTAACTTAAAAAATACTTAGTATTTTTTAAGTTAAAGGACTATAAAACACCGGAAGCGGTTCCGCTGCAGATGTTTTAAAACGGAGGAAATATTGATGAAAACAGTAGCGGTTTTAGGCGGTGGCGGTACAGGTTGTATGATGGCGGCAGATAACGCCCTTCGCGGAAACTCTGTTAGGTTGTGGGAAGATCAGGCCTTTTTTAATGAAAACCTCAGCGAAATTAAAGAATCTGGCGGCATTGAAGTAGTGGGCAACGCTATCTCCGGGTTTGCAAAAATTCCAATGTTGACTAGCGATATGGCTCAGGCAGTACAAGACGCGGATGTCGTATTGATTGCCGCTATGGCCGAACGCCATAAAAGCATATGTCAAAAATTGGCTCCTCTGCTGCGCAGCGGACAGACCGTGTGCTTTTCAGCGGGCAACAGTTCTTCAATTACCTTAAAAAAAATGTTGCATTATGGTCAGGACGTAGTGGTAGGGGAAATGAGCGGTAATTGTTATCCCTGTCGCATCGTGGGAAAAGCAAAGGTAAGCAGCGCCTTTCCTTATAAACCAAAACCCGCAGCGGCTTTTCCGGCTCAAGACAATGCGCGGTTTGTGTCGGGGTTGGATGGTGTTTATCAGTGCATCGCAATTCAAAATGTGCTAGAAGCTACGTTAAATTCCCCAAATTTGGTGATCCATATTGCAGGTTCACTGCTCAATGCCGGAGCGATAGATAAAGATCCGGAATTCAAGTTGTATAAGCAGGGGATAACCAAGAATACAGTTAATGTCATGGAAAAGGTTGAAGACGAAAAAATAAGGGTGATGAAAACCATGGGTTATAATCCGGTGCTGCATGTACCCATGCTGCATAGGGTAATGGATTATGATAACCATCCTGAACTGGCGCTGTTCAGGATGGTATCGGGACCTTCCGGGATGAGTCACCGATA
>JAISVH010000031.1 GCA_031271685.1 Eubacterium sp.
GGCTGCGGATTCATCAGCGACCTCGGCATGACGGGTCCCGCACATTCCGTGCTCGGCGTAAAGGTCGAGCAGTCGGTCGCGGCGTTCCTCGGCGGCGTGCCGCAGCGCTACGAGTCGCCGAATACCGCCGCCGTCATGGAGGGCGCGGTGTTCGACATCGACGAAGCGTCGGGGAAGTGCGTGAAGGCAGAGCGGTTAAGGGTAGAGGAATAACGACGATAAATCGGGAATGCCCGGGTTTTCCCGGGCGTGGTGCGCGGAAGTGTATTAAGTTTATTTATGCTATAACGACATATCAAAACCCAATAATGCTATTGCGTTTTTTGATTGTCTGTGCTATGATTATTCTCGATAAAATCAAATGGGGGAGAATCATTCATGTTTTGCAGAAACTGCGGAAAACCGATAAGCGAGGAAGATAAATTTTGCGCTAGCTGCGGCGCTTCTGTTGGTGATATTGTCACAAATGTTGCAATAAGTACTGCCTTGAGTGATTATAGTTATGTTTGGTGCTTGATATCCACAGTGTTTATTATTATTTCTCTTTTTATGCCGCATCATATCTTTTTGTTTGTCTATGGCGGCTACGACTTTAACGGACTGCCTTTTTCGGCATTGTCTTTCTTGATACGTTTAGGAGGGTTTGCTCACACCGCGCATGTAGGGATAATGCTGGTTGTTTTATCGGTTTTTTGGGTTGTTTGTATCGTAAGAGCGATCATGTTTTTTTACGCCCTTATAGCGAAATATGAAAGGATACCTGTATATGGCGCGAAAGCGACAAACTGGCTTCTCATCTATACATGCTCGATTTGGGGATTGACCTTGTTTTTTATCTTGGCAGAGAAAATCGCCACAAACCGATTGAGAAGCGGCTCGTTAAGCGGTCTGGATTCCATACAATTCATTATGATTACCGGGCATTTGGTGACCTTCCTCCTTTTTATAGGCACGATCATTGCAAAGGCAACCTATTTTAGAAGGTTAAAAAGGGTTGTGTGGATGGCGTATAATGGAGGTCCGAGTTTTAATGGGCACAGAGTTTCCGCAGTAGCTGTTCGCCAATGTGAGAACTGCCGGCATGAGTACGCAAAATCTAGGTCAACCTGCCCACAATGCGGACACAGGAACAAAGCGTTGTGGGTGTGCAGTCAATGCGATACGCACAATGACCCGTCACAAATTATATGTAAAAATTGCGGTCATTTTAAGTCATAAGAGGGTCACTTTATTAAATCTCCGCTCCAGCTTGCAATGTTGCGGCATGACCGCCTGTTCGCAAACGCCGCTTATTCGCCTATCGGCTAATATAGGGTTAGGGCTTTTAAATAGTTAGTAACATTTAGAAAGGGAATGTTTCTTTTGCAAATCAGAAAGAGTCTATTTTATTATGTTGTTTTGTTCATCTCAATAAGTCTTTCAATATTTCTGTTGACGGGGTGGGTGAATATTGATTTTTCCGACTTTAGAGTAGAAGACAATTATATTCTCGAAGAGGATGAGATATATAGCACAATTGAAGAGTTTGAAGATTCGATTCGTAACGGGTACAATATCCAAGATACTTTTCGAAGGATGGCAGACGAAACTCTTTCTGTCTTTAGCGTTTTTAGCGTGGCAAATAAATTAAACACAATCAATAGTCGTTATCTTAGTGTAGGTGCTGTTTGGAGCTTTTTGTTTGCTTTGTTTTGTATTGCAATCTCGTTTATGTGGCTTAAATATTTCTTCCATTTGATATTGAATTCTAGTTTCGTTTTTTTGTGTAATTATGTCCACGTTGACATAACAATTGCATTCAGCGCCTCTATAATTACTATATTTTTATTGGATTCGACTTTCAACGCAAAGATAACCGTCATGCCGTTCTTAACCTTAGTCGTTGCTCTTTTTAATAAGATTTTTATAAGAAATATGATAAAGTCATTTGAAAGAAGTAAGCCAGATGAGCAATTAGGAACCACCGAAAACCCTGTGTGAGCAGATAGGCGAAAAGCGTAGCGCTTGCGAACAGGTGCTTTAGCACGGCATCGCAAACCGGAGCGAAGAATTTTTAGAGTTGCCCAATTCTTTCTTTTGCCAATAAACCTGTAATTCATGGGCAAAAGCCTGTGGAAAATATGAAGGAGGAACCCTCTCATGAAAAACCGTGTCCAAGTTATCATCGCAGGCTTCGTTTCCGCGATCACTTCCGTAAGTTTATTGTTCGCTCTGTCGTCATGCTCAGATGGTGTTGTCCCCATACTTGAAAATAGTGAAGATGAGCTTTCTGGGCTTCCAAATACAAGAGAAGATAATGACCCTAGCCAAACCCTTCCAAACATAGCATCGCCGGAACCCGTTAAAACAATGCAGTGGCTTGTGGAACCGAAATACGATTCCATAGGCGATTTTCATGATGGATACTGTGTAGTGGTCATAGAAAATTTATATGGAATCATAGATGAAACAGGTAAAGAAATTATTCCGTGTAAATACAGATTTTTGGCGCATATTGGCAATAATTATTTTATGTCATACGGAAACACTGAGGACGAAAGTAAAAACGGTAATATAAGTTATAATTCTAGCAGAACCATCATAGACGATAACGAAAATGTGATAATAAGTTCTTTCGGAGACCCAGAAGGGAGCATTGACAACTTTTTCTTCTCCGGCGAATCATTTATCTGTAACTATACATTAAAAGGATCTACAGGAGCAGAGATGTATGATTTGGATGGGACTAAAATTTTGACAAACAATAACTATTCAGAGATACTCAAAACAAATCAACAAGATGCTTATATCGCAAATATTGTGCGCAATCACGGAATCGAAGAAACCTATGTCTTAATAAACAATAAAGGGGAAGAAATATCAAAAGAGTATGAAGAAATGCGGCAATTCCAAGAGGACTTGTCTTTCGTTAGAGACAATAGCGGAAAATGGGGTTGCATTAACAAAGAAGGTGAAGAGGTTATCAAACCTGTATACGATGATTTGATTGACTATACATTTGTTGATGGTCGAGCAATCGTTTACAAAGCAGAAGAAGAATTGTATATGCAAATAGATACAAAAGGAAATGTGCTACAAAGTAATAACGATTTATTTGCAATGTTAAATACCGACAGTAATATTCAAAAAATTATCGATGAAGGCGGATATGAAAATATACCAGTATTTTATGACGGAATAGCAATGGTCGTGAAGGATAATAAAGCGGGTTTCGTTGATTCTAACGGAACGGTTATTTGTGCCCCAACATACGCTTACGACCCTATAGGCGATGCTAATTCCGCATTATATAGTTTTAATGACGGAAGAGCGATTGTAAAGAGGGTACCCAATATCAGATACTCGGATGGAATATTCAACTCCAACTCGGGAGGGATACTTCGCGTTTATACTCCCGAAGAATCTGTTGATGGAGAACTTCCCTACAGCATTATTATTGGCGGGATCGGCGGTATTGGTGGGTTTTATATTGAGTATAGTGATCTCGAAAACGTATACCGACGCCAAAGGAAACTCAATAACAGTTACACCTGATGGAAATGTGTGTGCCGGTTTTGACACATTTTTAGTGTTCCCTGCCAAGGGTTATATCTCAGAAACAGGTGATATTGGCTATTTAAGTGAAAACGAGAACGATAGCACATATCTAAATGATATATTACATTTTCAAAATATGTATGGGTTTATTGATTCAAACGGAAAGGAGGTTGTTCCTTTAAAGTACATAGAAGCAAACAGTTATTCTGAAGGGTTTGCGTTGGTGGGAACTAGGTATGGTAGTAATAACGCAACACAATATGGCTATATTGATATGGGGGGAAATGAAATTATACCATGTCAATTTGCAGACGCGCACAATTTCATCAATGGATATGCATCTGTAGCAATGAATATAGCGGAAGAAATTTGGAACGAAAAGTCAAATGTGACCCAAAATGTCTTTAAACAGAAGTGGGGAATCATATATATAGGTTAATGCCATTAATTACCTTTTAAAACAATTGTAATTCATGACGAGAGTCAGTGGAAAAAATGAAAGGTTTGCCCGGGTGTTTTGTACAACGTCGCAGCCTCACCGCGCTCTTTATAGACGCGGGGCACAGCGGTCTGCTGCGAAAATGTTAATTACGGCAAACGCATGAACAGAAAAATGCGCAAAAAGCGGCATCCTCATGTAGGGGCGACCGTCCTCGGCCGCCCGCGGCTGCAGGAATTTCCGGGGTTACGGGCGGTCGGGGATGACCGCCCGTACATTTCGTCTGCGCAACACGGACATTCATGCGTTTGGCGTGAAATATCATGTATCCCCTATTGACAGGGCGCTCTGCATCCTGCTATAATAGGCGGTAGGGGTATCCCCTATTTGGTCGCTCAATCATGGGGATTGCTGAACAACGCGGCTGTCACGCTTCACAACTCTTTTCGACCGGCAAAATCAAAATTTTTCGCTTTGATTTCTTCGAAATAAAGCTCCATAATTTTGATTTTGACAACTCGCGCCTGCGGCGCTTCGGGTCGAAAAGGGGTTGTTCAGCAGCTCCTATTACTAACCGGAGGCTGGTCATGATACAGTGTATGGACGTGGAAGCCGTCACGAACCGCCTGAAACGCATTGAGGGGCAAGTGCGCGGCTTGATTAAGATGGTCGCGGAGGATAAGAGCTGTGAGGAGATCCTGATTCAGATCGGCTCGGTGAAATCCGCTTTGCACAAAACCGGGCAGGTGATTCTGGA